>LFSE01000129.1 GCA_001513075.1 Clostridiales bacterium DTU074
GTATGGCAGGGTATCTTCGGTAGCCCTTGATCCTATTGAAAAAAAGCCCTTGTATCATTTTCATCCCGGTACCGCCATTTTGTCGATTGGGGGGCTGTGGTGCAATTTCAGGTGTTCTTTTTGTCAGAACTGGCATATATCCCAGAGGGAGCGGGAAACGGCATATATAGAACCTGTGCAATTGGTGGATATGGCAATTGAAAACAACAGCATTGGAATTGCATTTACCTATAATGAACCGATGATCTGGTATGAATATGTGCTGGATACCGCACTTTTATGCAGGGAAAAGGGGCTGAAAACCGTTATGGTTACCAACGGCTTTATTCGGCCCGAACCGTTAAAAGAACTGATTCCTTATATTGATGCCCTTAATATAGATGTCAAAGCTTTTAACAACGATTTTTATAAAGAAATATGCGGCGGGGATCTGGCTGCGGTAAAGCAGACGGTTGAGGCAGCCGCCGAAAAGTCCCATGTTGAAGTAACCACGCTGATCATTGAAAGTCTTAACGGTGATGTGCGGGAGATAAAGGCTTTGGCGCGTTGGTTGGCCGGAATTGATAAAAATATACCCTTGCATCTTTCAAGATATCATCCTGATTACCGAATGGAACTGCCTCCTACCCGAGTTGATGTTCTTTATGAACTGAAGCAGGTAGCCGGTGAATTTCTTAACTATGTATACATCGGGAATGTTTTTGGAGCTGATAACAATACATATTGTCCGGGGTGCGGCAACAAGATTGTGGAGAGAGGATATTTCATCTCGGTTACAGGGTTAAATGAAAGTAGGTGCAGCCGGTGTAATTTTGATATATCGATTATAACGTAAGAATTGCAGTAAAATCAGAAACCTATCTTTTAAACATATATAAGCTGGTATATAATATAGTTATTAACATGGGTGAATTTACTGACCCGGCTGTTGAACGGCGGGCTTAGTAAGGGGTGGAAGAATGTGGGCATGGCTTACAAATATCATTTCATATTTGGAGCCGTATTTTCAGTTTCCTGATATTATACGCCATGTAGTGGATATAGTCATTGTCGCATATGTTTTGTATAAGCTGATGCTGCTGATTCGTGAAACGCGTGCTGAACAGGTTTTAAAGGGTTTGAGCATATTGTTGTTTGTCACCTGGCTAAGTGATATTCTGAAGCTTAATACCATTTTTATGATACTCAGGAATACGGCTCAGTTGGGTGTTATTGCCCTGCTGATTGTGTTTCAGCCTGAGCTCAGAAAGGCTTTGGAACAGATTGGAAGAGGAAGAATATTCGAAAAGGTTGCATTCAGTCAGAACGATGTAAACATTTCCGAGGTAATTGATAATATAGTTGAAGCCGTTCAGAATCTGTCCAATGCTCAAATCGGTGCCCTTATTGTTATCGAAAGGAAGACGGGGCTTAACGATGTTGTGGAGACGGGGACAAAGCTGGATGCCCACCTGACCCGGGAGTTGCTGGAAAACATATTTGTGCCCAACACCCCATTGCACGATGGTGCCGTTATAATTCGCGAATCAAAAATAGTAGCAGCGGGCTGTTTTTTGCCGCTGACGGAAAATCCTAATTTAAGCAGACAGCTGGGTACGCGTCATAGAGCTGCTCTGGGGATATCGGAAGTATCGGATGCGTTGACGATAATTGTCTCCGAGGAGACAGGTGTAATTTCACTTGCCAGCGACGGGAAGCTGACCAGGTATCTTGACGGAAAGGGATTAAGGGACATTCTGGAGAAGGTGTACACTAAAGAAAAAGAGGCCAAACCCTTTAATTTAAAAAAGTGGAGGTTAAAGGATGACCAACAGATTTAGTAAAAATCTCGCACTGAAAATCATTTCCGTTATATTTGCAATTATCCTGTGGCTGGTGGCAATCCGAGATCAAAATCCTGAAATCTCCAGAAGCTATGAAAACATTCCCGTCGAATTGGTGAATGAAACCAAGTTCCG
Source organism: Clostridiales bacterium DTU074 (assembly GCA_001513075.1). Lineage (GTDB taxonomy): Bacteria > Bacillota > Clostridia > Caldicoprobacterales > Caldicoprobacteraceae > DTU074. The sequence goes on from LFSE01000129.1 coordinate 1,959, forward strand.
TGCTAAGGGACTTTCCCTGGTATTTGATGTAACCGATAAGGTAACCATTTCGGTGAGAGGCCGGGCTCGGGATTTGGAAAGGATAGACGTTGAACAGCTTAAAGGCACTCTTGATTTATCCGTGATAAACGAGCCGGGAGAGCATAAGCTGTTTGTGGATATACAAGGGCTTCCTTTGGGTATTACCCTCAGGCGCAAGCCAGAGGTTGTGGTTAGGGCTGACAAACTGATTGCCAAAGACGTTCCTTTGGTGCCCGAAATAGACGTCAAGCAGGCTTCCGGTTATCTTGTGCATTCATATAAAATAAAACCGGCAGAGACCATCAGGGTGTCCGGACCCGAGACGTTGGTAAACAGGATCTATCAGGCAAGGGTGACATTGCAGTTGGAAGATGTATCCTCAACGGTGGAACATTCGGTTCCTATTGTGTTGATGGATGAGGAAGGACAGGTACTGGAGTCCGAATATATAAGAGCGGAACCCCAATTTGCAATTGTAACCATACCGGTTTATCCGACAAAGGTTTTGCCTGTAAAGCCCAATATAGCAGGTGTTCCCGCCGAGAATTATGAGATAGCCGGAGTAGAGATCTATCCTCTTCAGGTAACTGTTAGCGGTGACAAGTCCATCCTTGACAGTCTGCAGTCCATAGGGACTGAGATTTTGGATATACAGGATGCATCTGTGGATGTAAAAAGGACACTGAAACTGCAGCTGTATNNACGGCATAATCACGGCACCGCCCAGCCCGGGCGAAGTGGATGTTCTGGTGCGAATTAAAGAGAAGAATATTGAAAAGAGTATTACAATAAACAGCGTTGATATGCTTAATAAACCCCAGAACGTCGATGCTCAACTGGAAACGGAGAATTTCGAGATCGTTCTTCGCGGTCCGGTTACAGTAATGAATAACATAGATGAAGAGGCAGTTAAATTGTATGTGGATCTGGCAAATGTTTCGAGGGGAGAACACAGGCTTAAGATCATGGCCAATATTCCGGCAGGTGTCGAGCTGGTAGAGATCAAACCCAATGAAGCGGTAATTAAGGTAGAATAGCAGGACCACCTGTAAAAGGTGGTCCTTTATATCAGAAAAATTTGCGCACTCCCGTTTCAATTTCGATCTTGGCCCGTAACAGCACGTTATTTATTTCATCAACTTTTACGGGCTTGAGTATGTAATCATAAGCCCCTACTTTCATAGCCTGACGCAGGTAGTCAAAGTTATCGTAATGGCTGACAATGACATATTTTATGTTGGGCCATCTCTTTTTTGCATTTTCAATAAAGGTGATGCCATCCATTTTAGGCATACGGATCTCGGTGAATATCACATGGGGTGATACATGAGGAAGAAGAGAAAGGGCTTCTTCACCGTTGTTTGCTTCCCCTACCAGTTCAAAATCATTTTCCACCCATCTCACTTTATTGTCGATATCCCTTCGATCATTGTAGCTGCTATCAACCATCATGACGCGCAAAATCATGGCATACATCCCTTCTCTCATTATAATCACATGCATGATTATACCATCTAAGTAAAGTATTGAGAAGTTGATTTTATCTTTTTGTGAAAATTTAAGTACCATTAACGCTTTTGTTGATGAAATTTGTCAATGCATTCGTGCTTTGCGGCTTGTTTATGATGAAAAGTGATAGACAAAGTTTTCAGAATAGACTAGAATAAAGCTGTATAGCAGGGCTGTCGGATGTGAGATACATTCTGTACTGCGCGCAATGTTGAAACAAAACTTCGTATGTTAACACATTATCCCTAAAAGAGGTGACATGTTGAGTAGAAAATGGATTCTTTGGTTCTTCCTTGGAGCGGCTTGTTTTATAATTTCACAGCCGCTGTTTAGATTACCGATTTTGCAGTATCTGCAAAGCTCAACCGATTTCGTGCTGGCATATACGTTAAATCCGGTGCTGATCGGTATTCTGATTGCTTTGTCGGCAGGTGTTTTTGAAGAAGGTTTTCGTTTTTTGTTCAAACGATTCATGTTGAAACCGGATAAATGCAGCTTTTTTCAACCAATTATTTTTGGTTTGGGGCATGGAATTGCTGAAGCGCTGATCATTCTGATCCCGGTTTTGTCGTTGATACCCGGCTCACAGTTGGGTTGGGCATTGTTTGAGAGGATTATGGCCATTATCCTGCATGTGAACCTGACGGTGATGGTATGGAATGGTTTTCAAAAAGAACGAAAAACTTTGTATTTACTTATAGCAATTGGGCTCCATGGCTTTGTAGATTCTTTGATCCCTATTCTATCGCCGATTTCAAATTCCCTGCTGCTCATTGAAGGGGCATTGGCAGTTGCAAACATTCTGTTGACCGGCTATTCATATTATTCAAGAAAATATTATATTATGGAGGGAAACTGATGAAAGGATTAAGAATAAAGAAATTAGGCCCATTTCTGCTTGTGATCTTGATATGCCTTGCACTGTTGAACGGATGCGGTGGACGTAAATTGTCGGAAGATTTTGATGAAGATGAGGTAAAAAAACAGGCGGAGAAAGTTATCACACTCATTAACAATCGGGATTCGGAGAACCTTATTGAAATGTGCAATGTCCAAATGAAGGAGGTCTTAACCGACGAGGTCTTGGGAAAAGTATATGAAGCAGTTGGCGAAGGCGGTCAATATGAGGGAATTGAAGATATGAGCGTAGCGGGCTGGACCGATAAAAAAAGCGAGGAGGAATTTGCCGTCGTTGTTGCCCGGGCAAAGTATGAAATAAGGACATTTACTTTTACCATTACCTTTACAAAGCAGATGAAGCTTGCCGGCTTGTATTATAGATAGTATGCAAGGCAGAACAAAACATAACTTATGGAATTAAGGATATTCTATTGAGCCATGGACCCGGCTATCCTTGTCAAAAAATATTAGACTCTGGGGTATAGAGGCGAGTGAATGTGAAGGTTGAAAAAAGGTCATATGGAATTATAGATATTGTAAGAATTCCTTTAAAATATGCACCGTTTCCCGCCATAATTGAAGGCTTTCTCATCATTAGCAGTGGAATTTTGCCAACCATCCAGGTAGTGGTTATGGCTGACTTCATAGATACTGCCATATCGTTAGTCCGAAGCCATGCTGATATATCTTTGATTTTACCTTCACTGCTTGCTGTTGTTGCTTTGATAGCCTATTCCTGGATTTCATTTTCATTCCGCAAATTTGCAGAAGTGCGTATGGAACTGGCCATTCGGGACAAGTTTCGTATGGCTATCGTAGAAAAAAGAGCCAGACTGGTTTATAAGCATATCGAAAATGACAAAACGTGGGATCTCATTTCACGGGTTTCGGGAAAACCGGAGGTTCAAATCAAGAGTGCATTTGTAGATCTCATTTCCATGGTGAGCGGGATAATACAGATAGCGGGGATTTTGTTTATCCTCATAACCCACGTATGGTGGGCTGCGCTTCTTATATGTGCTTTTTCCACACCTTTGTTTTCACTGGCTGTGAAAAGCGGGAGGGCAAACTATCAGGCCAGCCGCGAGGTATCCAAGTATAAGAGGAAATACGAGTATTTATCTGAGGTGCTCACCGGAAGGGACGCTGTGGATGAAAGGACACTTTTTGGGTTTGGTGAGATGATTAATGAACGCTGGCATGAACAGTATGAAACAGCCAGAAAGATCGAATTCAGGACGGAAATAAAATGGTTTATAAAGATGAAAGCGGGCGGAGTGGTGACTGCCCTGATTTCAATTTTGATCGCATTGGTGCTATTGAATCCTGTTTTGACCAATGCGATGACCGTAGGCATGTTTATTTCATTGATAAATGCCATATTCGGGCTGGTTCAGTTTATGTCATGGGGGCTTACCTATTATGTGGATCAGTTGGCAAAATACTATGAATATCTGAAAGATTTGACCGATTTTGCAGCTCTGGAGGATGACGATGAAGCCATTGAGATACCGGTATTCCCACCGCCTGTCTTTGAAAGCCTGGAATTCAGGAATGTGCGCTTTAAATATCCGGGTACTGATAACTATATTCTGGATGGTGTTTCATTCAGAATCGATGCCGGCAAGCACTATGCCTTTGTCGGTATAAATGGCTCGGGTAAAACCACTATTACAAAGCTTATGACCGGGCTTTATAATGATTTTGAGGGGGAAATACTTGTTAACGGCAGAAATATCTCGGAATACACCCAAAGCGAATTAAAGGCATTCTTTTCCGTAGTATATCAGGACTTTGCCAGATACTACATCTCCATAAAAGACAACATAGCTTTGGGCGATGTCAATAGAATACGGGATGAAAAGAATTCTGTCAGAATATGGGACACTATTATGAAGACAAATCTGGAAGAAACAGCAGCAAAGCTACCCAAGGGGCTGGATACTCCTCTGGGGAAAATCAAGGAAGGAGGCCTGGATGTATCGGGAGGAGAATGGCAGAAAATTGCCATGGCAAGAGCTGTTATGAATCAAGCACCAGTCAGAATACTGGATGAACCCACAGCATCGCTGGATCCAGTCAGCGAGAGCAGGACGTATGAGGAGTTTGAAAAGATCAGCAGGGACAAAACCACGATTTTCATCAGCCATCGCCTGGGCTCAACAAAACTGGCTCACGAAATATTTGTTTTGAATGATGGCCGAATTATTGAAAAAGGTGATCACCGGCAGTTGATGGAACTGGGAGGGTTTTACGCTCAAATGTATGAAAGCCAGAGGAGCTGGTATGAATGAATAAGGAAAATATAAACAATATCAATAAAGGCATATCACTGGCATATATCTTCTTCCGGCTCTTTCCCATGGCATTAAAAGGATGCCCTGGGTTTTTCATAATGACGAATCTTGTAGGCATTATCCATGGAATATCCTGGGGTGTCAATACTTTTGCAACCCAGCTTTTTTTTGATTCGGTTAACCGCGTTGTCGCAGGGGAAAATGGTATAACATCCGTTATATGGATGGCTGCCGTGCTTGCAGGGGCATTGATAGGCTCTCAGATATTAAATGGTGCCCACAATTTTATGGGAAACGCTTCAAGCAAAAAAATAATGGGATATTTAGGTATGCGAATCAACGAAAAAGCTATCCATATTGAGCCCATATTATATGAAAATCCCGAGTTTCTGGATGATATCAACAAGGCCAATGAAGGCATGGTAAACAGCCTGGGGTTGCTGTTTGTTGTTACCACAATCTTCACTTTCTATCTGCCGTACTTTTTGTTTATGGGGATATATTTATATACGCTGAAGCCTGTACTGGCTGTCTCGATTATATTGATTTTTATTCCTGTAGCCGTAACACAGTTGATAAGAGGGACTGTGTTTGCAAGGCTGGAGGATCAGGCAGCTCCTATACGTCGTGAAGTTGAATACTATGAGCGGTGCATCTGTGATAGGGAATATTTTAAGGAAACCCGAATTCTTGGTGCGTTTAACTTTTTTAAGGCACTTTATCGGAGTTCCTTAGTTCTTCTTGGGAAAAAGGTTTGGAATGCCGAACTGAAGACGGGGTTGATGGAACTTGGCATGAGGATGATTACTCTTGGGGGTTATTGCGGAGTGCTGTATCTGTTGTTTACAACGATGTTGGCTGGTGAGATCAGCATTGGCGCCTTTTCTGCTGTATTTGCATCCGTGGGCCTTATGTTTAATTTAATGGAGGAGATTATATGCAGACATATAGGATATATGATGACAAATTATGGTACGGTAAGGAATTTTATAAGATTTTTGGATTTGCCGGAGCGTCAGGGAAAGGAACTTGAACTTGATGCCGGCAGAGGGATAGTGATAGAAGATGTTGATTTCCGCTATCCGGGAGCCAGGGAAAATACTTTATACGGGATAAATCTGGAGGTTAAGCCGGGAGAAACTATAGCAATAGTGGGGGAAAACGGAGCAGGAAAGACAACCCTGGTCAAGCTGATGACAGGGCTTTATCTGCCTTCAAAAGGATATGTTTTAATCGGCGGAGTGGACAGCAGGGATGTTTCAGCAAGATCCATATACAGAGGGATATCCGCTGTATTTCAGAAGTATCAGCGTTATAAAATGACGCTGGGGGAAAACATCTGTATCAGCGATATAAGGCATAAACAAAACAATGGGGAAGGGGAGAGACTTGCCGTAGCTGCTCAAAAGGCGGATTTGGATATTGATTCGGATAGCTTTCCCCAGGGATATAAAACCATGCTGTCCCGAGAGTTTGAGGGTGTGGACTTATCAGGAGGACAATGGCAGAGGGTGTCAATTGCCCGCGGCTTTTACCGTGCTCATGATATGGTGGTTTTGGATGAACCTACTGCTACAATCGATCCCCTTGAAGAAAGCAAAATTTACCATAAATTTGCAGAGATATCCAGAGGAAAGACAGCAATCATTGTTACCCATCGGCTGGGTTCCGCCAGGATAGCGGATCGGATTGTAGTCATGGATCACGGACGAATTGTCGAGGCCGGAACCCATGATGAACTCATGCGTTCCGGGGGAAAATATGCTGAGATGTTCAAAGCACAGGCTAAGTGGTATACGGTTTAATGCTTTTATAAGAGGCTATGCCCGAGGATAAACGACAATACGTCGCCAAAAAGCTTTGATGCCGCAGCGCTGTAGCAAATGAGATGGCCGGCGCCTTTGTAAAACTTTAGTGTCTTACTGACCGAAGGAGCCTGGCGATGAATGTATATGGCGCTTTTAGGCTGCACCACATCATCTTCAAGGGCTTGTGCGACAAACAGAGGGCAGCGCAGGTTTTTGAATTTGGGTTTAGCATTATGTAAAAACTTTAAAAACTCTATCAGGGTTGAAAATGGTAGCTTGGCGGATGATGCGGCATAAAATCTTAAATTTTCGAATGTCCCGTTTCTTATATCCTGCATTATATTTTTGAACATGCCACCAAAATTACAGGGATAAATAGGGGTATTTAGGGTAGCAATGCCCTTGATTTTCTGCAAATTAGGAAGGCTGGCGGCTACAAGCCCGCCCATGGAGAAGCCTATTACAAATATGTCTTTACACATCCTGCTCAATTCATTCAAGGCATTTTTACCCGATTCAATCCATTGTTTGTAGGAAACCCCCAGTAAGTCCGTTTTTTCGCCGGTATGACCTTCTAACACTGGTGTAAGGGTGGTAATCCCTTTAGTATGCAGATATTCAGCAAGGGGATTCACTTCTTCCGGGCTTCCTCCGAATCCGTGTATTATTAAGCATCCGATTTTGTTCTTCAAGCTTTATCTCCTTTCGATAAACAAAATACGTCCTTCATGATACGATATGATTCCCCTTTCTGTCAATAATATTTGATTATTTGGTTTGGAAAATTTGAGCATCCAATATTGAAAAAACTTACCCATATGATATTATATACATATAAAATTTTGATGTTTATGGAATTGCAACACTTTGTATCATAACCCTTTAGGTGTTATCACAAAGGATACTGATACAAATCATTGACGTGAAATAAGCTTTCTCAAATATTAGTCCATCGATTCTGTATGCTACCGGCAATAATATGTTTATTATTCATACCCATGTTTTGTAAGGCAAATTTATTTGTTCCAGGCAAATATAAATAAGTATATGCGATAGCGGAGGTTACAATGAAACTAACTGATATCGTAAATGTTTTTTTCAGAAAGAGGTGTGCTATGCCGGTATTGGAAACCGAGAGGTTAATAATAAGACGGTTCAGAAAAGAGGATTTGGACGATTTTTATGAGTACTCCCGAAATCCAAACGTAGGGCCGAATGCAGGCTGGAAACCACATTCCAGCAAGCAGGAATCGAGGGAAATCCTTAGACACTTTATTAATAACCCATCGGTATGGGCTCTTGTTGATAAAAGCACAAACAAGGTTATCGGTTCTATTGGTTTGCATGAGGATAGAAAGCGTGATCATCAAAATGCAAAGATGCTGGGCTACGTATTGGCAGAACCCTATTGGGGCAAGGGCTTAATGACCGAAGCGGCTAAAAGAATGATAAAGTATGCTTTTGAAGAATTACGGATAGATCTCCTTTCGGTATACCACTATCCGCACAATCAGCGTTCTAAAAGGGTCATTGAAAAATGCGGTTTCCATTACGAAGGGACTCTCAGACAGGCCAGCACGATATACAATGGAAATATATACGATGATGTATGTTATTCGTTAACCAAAGAAGAATATTACAGGGAAATCAAAGGACGGGAATAATTTATGTACCTTCGTTCTGAGACCTGCCTTTTTTAACCAAGGACAGAATGAGAAGTATAACCGGGATGACTATCTGAAAGGGTATGGAATAATAAAACCATATATTACCGGCCCAGTGAAAGACTTCGAATATGTTTTCATAAACCCATATCGAAAGCACGACCGAGAACATCACAATACATGTGGTGAATTTTCTGTAATTAGCTGCCCCGATGAGCTGATTTAAGTTCATAACGGCAGCGTATATAGTGGATATAATCTTTATGCCTCCACCTATTATCATGATCACATCAAAAAGTGGTTCCAGATTTATGCCGGGGAAGAGAACTGAAGTTACATGGGGCACAAAGGTTGCTTGGTCTATAAAATTGCTTTCCAGCACGATAATGTTTCTGAAGAAGATATAGAGAAACAGTCCGGTGACCAACAATACTGATAAAGCCGTGATTTTTTTCAGGCTTTTCTTTTTGTTTAAATATGGAAATATCGTTAGGAATACGATGGCTTCTCCAAAGGGAAAGGAGAGTAGATTTAAGCTTGCTTTTATAACGGGCTTTATCCCGTTTTCCAATACGGGAAGAAAAGCGGTAAAGTCATGAGTGGTCACGACACTCAGGCCGATAATTATAGATGAAACCGGGACGATGGGTACAAGGATTTCACTTAATCTTCCCATGACTTCTATACCACTGTTAACAGCATATATTATTGTGAGCGCAAAGAAGGCAATGATGATCTCCATGGGTGTTCTGGGGTATGTGGTTGTCACCAGGAAGGAGCCGAAGTTTCTAAACACCAAAGAAGCCAAATGTATAAAATACCATATATAGAATAATGCAATTATATTACCCAGGCTTTTTCCAAATTGATGTCTCAATATATCCACTAATGTTCTGGAAGGATTTAGTAATGATATTGACGTATATAATGTAAGCAGTATCGCACCGCCAGCACCGCTTATAAGTATGGCTATCCAACCATCGTTTTTTGCTTCGGTTGCCGGATTAATTATCAACCTGCTCCCCAGTAGAAAACCTGTCATAAGCATAAACAACTGTAATCCTGATATTCGGGCTTTTTCCATTATTTAACTACTCCAATCATTTTAAATATCCATTCTATCCATTCCGAAGGACTGACAGGTCTTTTGCCTAAAGCCAGCAGCAGTCCAACGGCCAGGCTTGATGCAACAATCACAATATAGCTAATCAGTACTTTTATGGAGTCCTTATTTTTTATTAGTTTCTGCAGATCATATATTACCAGAACAGTGAAAACCACTAAAACTATAAGCATGTTGTAGTTCATATCTATCAATCATCTTTCTTCATCGGGCTTTTTATCAATCCCGATCGTCTGATTTTTGCGTCTACCTTTACATCAGTCGGAAGTTGGCTGAATATGTCGTTCCACTGTTTCGCTGCTTTTTTCCAGTACTGCGGATGGTATTTGTGCACCAGTTCGCCAAACCCAAATATGTCGCTGGAGTAATCCTTTTGAGTTTTCTCCAATGCCATGGTAACTTCCTTTTTAACCGCCTGGCTTAACATTTTCTCAATTTTGTATATATCATCAGGAGAACTGAGTATTTCCTTTCCTATATATTCTCCTATATTGCCTTCAAGGCGAATATCAATCGACAGTCTTTCTGGCTTGCCATTTTTAAATTTTACTTCCCTTTTTGCGTTTGATTGCTTTATTTCCAACGCAATTTTACCGTTTGGTATCTGGATGCTGATAACCGTGTTATCTACCTTATCTGTTACAAACAGATATCCCCGCGTTTGATACTGATCCAGCCAGCCTACCAATTTGCCGTCCCTGAAAACGGCAATACCTTCCGTTTTTACCGTTTTATCATCCACCTTTGTTATTTGGCCAATGGTAATCTGCTTGGCTTCATTTTTTATTTCCTTAAATAATTCAATTAGCTTTTTTTGCTCTACCTTTGCTCTTATAACCGTATTTTCTGCCGTTCCCTTTATGTACATCGCCGGAATGGCATCCATATCAGGCTGTATTTTTAAAATTTCTTCCGGCTTAGTACCTCTTGCCACCAGTACATCTGCCCGATACTCGGACTGATAATTCCTATGCAGAAAGTCCAGGGCTTCATCGATACCGTCTTTGCAAAACCTTTCTCCGAGGATTAAGATCTGGTTTGTACTCAAAAATAGCCTTTTATCCACTATTGCTTTCATACTTATTAAAGCATCGTAAATGGTTTCCCCTTTATATGACATAACATACACCGGCTTAGTCTGAGATGATCCACCGCTTCCCGCCTGGCTTGAAGATGTCAGATGTACCGCTGCGGGTTCAACTATCTGTACTGTCACCACAATTTTTCCATCTTCATCTTTGTCTATTCCAAGTCCGGTTACTATGTTAATATCGACTAAATCCGTGTTGTCCCAGCATCCTACCATCAGCAGGGACAGCAGGAATACAAAGGCCAGTTTGCTAATCTTCACTTATCTTGTTCACCTCCTGACGCTTTGTTCCCATTGTATTTTGTGTATCTCCCTGAAGCATGAGCCGGGGGCGGGTTATCATGGCCCATATGGGCGCCATAATGACAGTATCCTTAAGATCGGATATGGTAAGGGGGGAAAAAGGAGTCATGTACGGAATTCCGAAGGAACGAAGTTTACACAGGTGTATGATGACAACCACCGCAATAAGGGATATTCCCAGAAAACCAAAAAAATTGGCAATTATTAAAAAAACAAAACGCAGTAACATGGTTACCCTGATAAGAGGCGGGGTTATAAAGCTGCATATGGCAGTTATGGCAACAATTATTACCATAAGGTTGCTGGCGATCCCGGCAGCGACCGATGCCTCTCCCAACACGATGGCTCCCACTATGCTGAGCGCTTGTCCTACTGTTTTGGGCATACGTACCCCGGCTTCGCGCAGAAATTCAAAAGCCATTATCATCAATAGGGCTTCAACAAAAGGCGAGAACGGAATTCCCTGCCTGGAGGCTGCCAGTGTAATTATAAGCTTAAAAGGTATTACGATATGGTGAAAGCTGACCAATGCTACATACAGTGCGGGCAGCAGGGTGGATATAAACAGTGCAAAGAGCCGGAGAAGTCGCATGAATGTGGCAAAAAAAGCATGATCGTAATAATCATCGGATGTCTGTAAAGCTTCTATCAATAGGTAGGGAAGCGTTAAAACATATGGGGTACCGTCGCAAAGTATGGCCACCCTGCCTTCAAGCAGCTTTGATACAAGCTTGTCGCATTTTTCGCTGTTCCCCACAAGAGGGAAAAGGGTCAAGCGATTGTCGGTTATATACTGTTCTATATAGCCTGTATCCAGGATGGCATCGGTTTTGATCTTCATAATTCTCCTTCGCACCTCATTGACGATTTCATCATTGGCAATCCCCTTAATATAACATAGACAGATATCGGTATTTGTTTGTGTACCCAACTGTATTATCTCGAATTTCAAATTTGGGTTTTTAATTCTTTTTCGTATAAGGATCATATTGGTGGAAAGGTTTTCCACAAAACCTTCCCTGGAACCCCTTATGGAAACCTCGGTATCCGGCTCGGCCACCTGCCTGCCATGGGGTGATTTAACCCCGACAGCTAGTGCCCTCTTACTTCCGTTCACAAAAAGTATTGCATCTCCGGAAACAATTCTGTATACGGCCTGCCTCATGCTTTCAATTTCTTCAATTTCGTTGTTGCTTATGATGCAGCTCTTTACAAGCTGATATACATACTTTGCCCTGTAAGGTCTATCGGAACACGAAAAATAATCGAGTATGGGACGGATTATGTCCTGGTTTAGCACTTTTTTGTCTACAAATCCGTCAATATGCGCTACCAGTATGCGAACGTCATTATCCTCTCCGCATACAATTTCCCTTTGAATATAATCGCTGCAATCGGAAAAAAATTCTTCCAGTTTTTCCTTTACCTTATCGATACTTTGCGGCAACGGATCATCTGCATTCATAGGTACGGTTCCGCTGTTGTTTTCTTGTTTTTCCCGCCCCAAATGCTTTCTTATTCTTTTAAACATATTCTGATCACCTATTCTGTAGTATAACCTGCATGTTTGGAATGCATGCGCAGAAGCTCCAGGGCAGGGATTCATAATTATTGTCAAAAGAAGAGGAAAGTAATTTGAATTTAGTGGAACGAAAATTTATCATGTGATGAGCTCTGAGATGCTAAGTGAATTTGAAATATGCGAAGAAATGATTGTAGCCAAATGTCCGCTTAAAGACTGTGTCGGGCCACGGGCTTTAAGTCGGTCCTGCAGGTTGACCTAAAGCCCGCACCCGTTTTTGTTTTAAAGTTTATGTATTAATCAAAACTGATATTAAATTCAAAGCAGTGTTTCCTGGCCGGAACTTTGTGTTTGTCGTCCAGCTCAGTTGACCAGGCCATATGTCCGCCTATTCCGGCCATTGCTCCATCAATATTTATATAGATCTCATCCCGGCGGATTAGTTCGTGTTCATGGTTTGCCTTCCAGTAATCCTCAACGGTATTATGATGCACATCAAAGGTAAACAGGCAACCGGTGAAGGTTATGCTATGGCCATCCTCATCATGCAAGGTAAACCATCTTGTATCGACATGGCTGCCGTTATGGCTAACAGGCACAAAGGGGAAATGGGTACTTTCAACGGTGGTTTTGTATTCGCCCACCGGCGCCGAGAGTTTCCTGTCGCAATAGCTCTCGCCCGGCCCTCTGCCATACCAATGGAGGTATTCGAACCCTTCAGGAGCCACAAAGCTAATCCCTACCCTGGGGACGTGCACATAATTGCTGTCTATATCTATAGCGGCGTTGACCTGAATATCTCCATCCTTATAGATGGTATATGATATCTTGCTATATATATCCCCCTTATCCCCGCTTATCTTGTTAACAAATACTGCATAGGCGCTGCCATCCCTAGCGTTGATTCCATAGTCGGCTCTCAAAGGTTGACGCTTTAACTTGCCAGGCAGAAAGGAGGTCCAGAGGCTGTTGGCTTCACCCCACCATTTGCTCTCAAGATGAAGACCGGTTCTGCCCCGGCTAAAGTTTTCCAGACCGCCTTTCAATATATAAACTTTGCCGTTCTTTTCATAGTTAACAATGCTGTTATCGTTACAGTCAAAGCTGACTTTAAAATCCTTACCCCTTACCGTCAATAGATTGTCACTGTTTTCAACAGTTAGATCCTCTCCCGCCGGGTTAAGCTTTGGAGTGATGGGAGCCGGACCTTTTAACTCAAACTGGTACATGGCTATCTCGTGACCCTTTTCTGCCCACGGGTAGTCTACGGCGGTCTTTATGCTGATATTAACATATACTTCGTTAGCTTCATTCTGTACGGGAGACAGATCAATACTGAAAGCGAGATCTTCATCAGCTATATGGCTGGATGGGAGGGAGATTTTTCCTTGACCAACCTTCTTACCATATACTAGAATTTCATAGTCTAGGGACAATTCGTCAAAACCTATATTATGGGTCCGGTTTTCTATTATAAATTCTCCCTTATTCTTATCCACGGCTTCTATAATAATAGGTGCCTGCCCCTGTTTTATCTCTAAAGCACTGGGTTTTGGAGTAAGGTCCGATAGTACCACTCCGTTTGCGCACATGTAGTTAGGACATACCCAATCGGTAATGTCCTCTCCCCAATCACCGCCAAATCCAAAGAAGATCTCACCTTTGTCGTTGATTGCAGGCAGGCATTTGTCCTGCCAATCCCACACAAAACCTCCTTGGAATATTTCGTATTTCTCAGTCAGATAATTAAACAGCTCAAAGCTCCCACTGGCATTGGCTATTTGGTAGGCATATTCAACAAGTACTATTGGTCGCCTGTCATTATTATCGGCGATCATATACTCCAGCAGTTCCACGGGTGGATACATGGTACACTTTATATCGCTGGCAATAGGCCCGGGATCGTTGTTTTCGTACTGTACCAGCCTTGTGTCGTCATACTCTCTGATCCAGTTAGCCATGGCTGCGTGTCCCGGACCGTATCCTGATTCATTGCCAAGAGACCAGGAGACTATTGAAGGGTGATTTTTATGTATCAGCACCATACGCCTTGCCCGTTCAAGCATTGCTTCGGCCCATTCGGGATTGTTGGTAATATTGCCGGCTACTCCGTGTGTTTCCAAGTTGGTTTCACACACCACCATCAGCCCGTATTCGTCACACAGGTCATACCAAATGGGATCGTCCGGATAGTGGCTGGTTCTGACGGCGTTGAAGTTAAGTTTTTTCATTAGTTTGATCTCTTCTATCATATGCTCTCTGGTTACGGTCCGTCCCGTCAGCCAATAATGCTCGTGCCTGTTTACACCCCTGAACACAACCCGCTTGCCGTTTAGCTTTATAACGTTGTTTTCGATGGAGATCTTCCTAAAACCAACATTACTGGCCTCAAAATCAATTTCCCGACCATTGCCGTCTATTAAGGTAAATACAGCTCTGTACAGATTGGGTTTATCAAAGCTCCAGGGCAATATGTTATCAAGCTTTATATCAAAAAATGCGGATTCGCTTATGGGATGTATTCTCCTATGTTTCCATCCCAGCCGCTTGCCCATAATTGGGGTGGCGGTGGCAACGGGTTTTGTGCTCTCAGCTAGCAGCTTACCATCGCGGTCGTAGAGCGACAGCTTAATGCAGGAGTCGGCAAAGCCCTCGGTCCTGTTGACAAAGCAACGAGCTCTGAGAATTCCTCCGCCCCGGCCGTCCGGTTCAGCGTCAACCTTAAAGTCCTGAATACGCAGTTTGGGCTTGGAAACTAAACTTACCGATCTATAGATGCCAGATAGATGGAAATAGTCCTGATCCTCCAACCAGGTTCCATCACAGAACCTTAACACCACCACTGTAATTAGGTTTTCTCCCGGAACCAGATATTCGGTTATTTCAAACTCCGACGGGAGTTTGCTATCCTGGGAATACCCTACTGGCTGTCCGTTGATCCACAGATAATATGCGGATTCAACCCCTTTGAAATATATAAATACGCATCTGCCTTCAAAGGCTTCCGAAAGCATGAAGGTTCTGCGGTATATGCCGCAGGCATTTTCCTCCGGGACAAAAGGGGGATTGTATTTTTTAAAGATGTCATAATCCGCTTTTTGGCTTATTTCCAACAGATATTTCTGACTCTTTGCATCCTTCTTAAAAGGATAGAGGGTATTGAGATAGACCGGTTTGCCGTATCCCTGCAGTTCCCAGTTTCCGGGAACCTGTATTTTGCTCCATTTCGACAGATCGGCATCAGGCTTGTTAAAGTCAGGGGGTATATCCTTAGGACTGTCAACCAGCAAAAAATTCCATTCTCCATCAAGGGATAGGATAAATTTTGATTTCTCACCCAGCCGGGCCTGATTCTCGTTCTCGTATGCCCCCCAGGGAGAATGGGCTGGCTGCCGGTTTATCTGAGTAATATACTGATTTTGGTAGTCCGGCTTTTTATGGAAGCCGGTGAATATCTCCAACATAGAAACACCACCTTGTCTTTGTGTTTTGGATAAGGTCGTAACAGAAGCTCATAAATCAACTTCCGCTGATATCAAATTATTGATTGGTAGACCTCTAGCGCTTGGTTCATATCAGGATGATAATTAGTTCATAAAAGCATCTTCATGGGAACCCCCCCTTAATATCAAAATGCCTATGAATGTGGTGATGCGCATACAAACAACGGATATTGGTACGAAATGTTATTGGCTAATAATATAGGCCCTCAATTATAAATGCTAATTGCTGGGGAGCTTACAATCAAGTTCCAATTTTTGTTTCTAGCTTGAGTTAGACAAACTTATCATCACCAATCTCCAAATATTTGCCTTTATAGCCCCTTATAGTTTATTAGGACGGGCAAAACCATTTGGGTTCAACATTGTGTTTATGATGTTTTTGCTTTAATATAGAACATGTATGGAATCCATTTCACTGCTTCAATATCGTGTCATTGAGGAGGGTGTTAAATGTCGATTGAAAGGGTCAGGGACTATTTCAAGCAGTGGGGGATAGAGGGAAGAATAAGGGAGTTTGAGGTTTCGAGCGCAACTGTTGAGCTTGCCGCTATAGCACTAAACTGTGAACCCGAGCGAATTGCCAAAACACTTGCTTTTAAAGCTGACGGCCGGGCTATCCTGCTTGTTGTGGCAGGAGATGCAAGGATAGACAATCAAAAATACAAGGCCAGGTTTAAAGCCAAGGCAAAGATGATGTCCCCTGAGGAGACAATTAATCTGGTAGGGTATCCCGTAGGGGGAGTTTGCCCGTTTGCGGTAAAGGATGGAGTAGAAGTATATCTGGATGTGTCCCTGAAGAGATTTACAACCGTGTTCCCGGCATGCGGCAGCAGCAACAGTGCTATTGAGCTGACTATTGAGGAGCTGGAGAAATACTCAAATTATAAAGAGTGGGTTGATGTGTGCAAGGACTGGAAGTAGGGCTTAAGCGACTTATTTCCCCGCAGATATATACTGCAGCGATGGTAACCATTGGTGTGCAAAAAACATAGAATAATAGCATAACATTAGTATTTATCAAGGGGAGATAAGCGATGCTTTCAAATATTGATTTTGTTCGGCGTTCGTTGGATATACACCTTTTTTTTGCAAGGATCATGAAGGAACACTCATTTTTTCTTCAGTTGGGATTTACGCCGCGGGATGCAGATTTTGCCCGCCAAGCTGACGATTTTAGAAAAGCCTTTGATGATCTTTTAAAGGCTGTCATATTGCTGTCCGACGGCGTTGTCAGCCCACAGGTGCTCCAGTCGGGGGAAGTGGTAACCCCCTATACGCTTGAGGCGGAAAGGCTTTCGTCATTCTTTACAGGCGTACGGATACCGACCGAATTAACCCGGGCTGAGACTGGGTTGGCAGCCGGAAATTTGATAAGGGATGTTAAAAAGCTGGAGCCAAGGGTGTTTGATCTCAATCAAAAAGCTATGGACTTGCTGGCCGGATTGATAAGGTTTAAAAATACTGTTCTGTCCAATGTATTATCCTGTAAAATGTTTACCTTAAACTATCCTCTGCTGATTGATCATATTTTAAGGGAAGCCAATCTTTATCTGCGTATGATCCAAAGAGTTCAAAGGCGGGAGGAGGTCAATACGGACAAGGAGATCCTGGAGCAGGAACTGTTCTGGAACAGGATCATGGGAGAGCATGCAAAATTCATCCGCGGTCTGCTTGATCCCACCGAAGAGGGATTGTTCAATATGGCAAATGACTTTGGAAATCTATTTGATGATTGTCCCACAAAAAGCTAGAAAATATAAACAAATATAGCAAAATATGATATAATAATGGTATCAAATCCTAGGAAAAGGGATGAGGCCATAATGTTTTGCAGGAATGCAAATTATCAAATATCGATGTTTGATCCA
>LFSE01000006.1 GCA_001513075.1 Clostridiales bacterium DTU074
CTACTTCACTACAATGAATCAAGTTTAACATCTTGAAGTACGACTTTTTCAATGGAAACTAATTAATGAACAATATGCATGATATAGATACACAAGTATTTTTATGAATTATCAATGCTTGGTTTGGGAAAGGATGGGCAGATATTTTCGCCGCTAGCATGAAAATACTACCCACTTAGTCTGTTTAATAAGCCGTCTCTCTAATCCTTTCCCATAACGGAATACAGAATAATCATCGCTATATTCTTAGCTTTTCTTTATAAAGTTTGTCATCGGCATTTTCAAGATAAACAATCTATTATTTTTTGTTTATTCATCCTTTATTAATTGAATCATTCGAATTCGAAAACTGCTTCCTGAAACATGACGTGGTATTAAGAATATTAACTATTAATAAAATACCCGTTTTCCTCGACGCATTGAATATATGCCAGATAATTCTCAACCGGTATGTCCGGTCCAATGGAATGAGCCCCTATAATTACGCCTCCATCTCGGGCCGCCTCAATAATCTCCATCGTCTGCCGGATTATACGTTCCTTTGGTCCATTTACCAATACATCGGCATTGCACATTCCCCCTACATAGGCAAGCCGATTTCCGTATTTTTTTTTCAACTCCTTTACAGACATTCCTGCCTTTGGTTCCACCGGATTTATTAAATCAATTCCCGCATCTATGAGCATATCCAGAATGGGCCGTATATCCCCATCCGAGTGGAGGCCTACCTTATTGGCTCCTGCCTCCTTCAGTTCCCTGACCATTTTCTTGTATATGGGGTAAAATATGCGCTCAAAGGCACGGGGAGACATCATTGGTCCATGATTATACGCCATGTCATCGTATATCCATATTCCCGTGTCGTACAAGTCAGCCCTTTTTATCTGCTCCTTGCCGATCTCTACGAGAAAGTCCCCGACTCTGCTTGCCAGCTCCCTTGCAAATCCTTCATCCCCGGCTATGTCCATCAAAAAGTTCACCTGCCCCCGAATAAAGGTAGAACGTATATACGGGCCTCCTATTTTCCCAAATACACATCTTCCCTTTGCCTTTTCCTTCCATACCTGCTCTATGAAATTTTCATACCGGGTATCAAGACGGGGATCTTCAAAGGGATACCGATCCAAATCCTTGGGCTCCTTGATAAGATATTCCATCTCCTCCGAAAAAAAACCACCTTTTTTAGTGCGTTCCACCACCCCATATCCGTTGCGCAATACGGCCTCATCATCAGACATTGAGATAACTTCTTTCATTCCGGGATAAGGAGTCTCATCAGGAACAATGATAGCTATATCAATGCCGAAATAATCCTCCAACGCCATAGCCTTAGGAAGCTTCAACTCCTTCTTACAAAGCTCGGCAAACTCAGGCCAATAGCTGTCAAACCTTGCAATTCTGTCTGCCTTCTTAAAATCCAGGCTTCTCAATACCCGTTCCTTAGACTGCATATATTCAAACCTCCACAGCTAATACAAGCGAGTCTCTCGGTTTTGAAAACCAAGGGACCCGTCTGTTTTATCTTCCTTCCAGCAATGCTTGAGCAAGTATTTTTTCGGCCACTTCCATGGTCTTTACTGCATCCGAGAAATTGGTCTGCGGCTGTTTCCCGGACTTACACCCATCTACGAATTCCCTTACCAAAGCCTGTACACCCGTGTAAACATAGAATTCGTCGCTACCGGCAACTTCCCTCGTATCATATTCAACACCTTTTACATCCCCGTCTGCGTATAAATATCCTTTATCCTCATGTTCAGCTTCCACAAATATGCCGGGAGCATGCATCTCTACTGAAAAGATTCGCTTTCCGCTGGACCAGCTGTTAATCAGAAAACCAGTTGAGCCGTTATCAAAATGAATTGTTGCTGAAATAAAATTAATATCGGGTACCCCTACTCGTTTCACATGGCTCTCAATCTTAACAACTTCTCCTCCGCATATCCAGCGCAATGTATCGATAGCATGCACCGTATCGTCCATCATATGATCTCTTGCTCCCAAATAAGGTTCCAAACTGCATTTATAGAACTTACATACCCCATGAACTATGGGACCTCGTTTCAGACATTCTTCTCGTAACTTCACCACCATAGGTGTATAGCGCCTCTGGAATGCAACCTGAGTAATACAGCCCTTTTTCTCAGCTACATATGCAAGTGAACGGGCCTGATGTATGGTAAGTCCCAAAGGTTTCTCTACACAAAGGTTAAGACCCTGTTGTAAGCACCACATCCAGATATCGTACATCAGATGGGGTTGTCCAATGCAAAATACAGCATCGGGTTGCACATCATCAATCATCTTCTGGTAGTCAGTTATCGAATCCCCATACCGTTTCTCAACACCATATTTATCCGCAGTAGCATGCAAGCACTCCTTATTAATATCACAGATAGCGGCCATCTCCACGTCTTCCAGTGAAGCGACAGCAGGATAAATAACCTGATTGGCCCTGCCGCCGGCTCCAATCATAACAACTTTAAATTTTCCGCCTGCGCTCATTCTATTACCCCCCTAATATTTTTTATTTTACTCTTTACTCATTATTAGGGCCTATACTATAAAAATGCAAATGTGTAGTGTCTTAAAGGCTGTCCTCACATCTAAAATAATGATTTGGCATATTGAATATCCTGTGCAATTAACTCATTAACCATATCCTCATCTGAATATTCAGCGGTTAGACAAATATTGCCTTCATAACCCCTCTTTTTCAAATAATTAGCAATTCTTGGCCAACATGAAAGCCCATGCCAACCCGTGGTAAAATATCTTCCCCATTTGGCTTGTTTAGCCTCCGGACCGTTGAGCCGCCGATAAAAAGCATTCTTTAAATTCACAAGACAAAGGTGGGACCATACGATATCGAGCCCCTGCTCTGGCTCCTCACCTGCCAGTGCGCTGTGGGCCGCATCCCAAATGGCTCCTATATGTTTAGGATCAAAAGAATCAACCAGATGCTTAAGTTCCATAGAATTGGATACCATAGGACCACAGTGATGCTGAATTCCTACCTTAACACCGTATTTCTCACACAAGGGCACAACTTTTTCCAGATCTCTTTTTATCTCCTCCACACAGGTCAGATATCCGCGTTCTAAATCAACACCGGCCATAATCCTAATGATAGGAATACCTGCTTCCGCACAACCCGCAAATACCTTTTCATCGGTAGTACTTGCCACACTGGTCACTTTCAAACCAAAAGCATCAAGTTTTTTCACCAGTTCGGGCAAACCCTTTTCCGCATCCTGCGGCTCCACCTGATAGCCGGGTCGAAGCGGAAATTCAATCCCGTCAAACCCGAGTCGGCTTAGGAATTCACCTATCTCCTCAATGGATTGAGTTTTCCAAGGTTTCGTAAATACCGAGAATGTTATTCCCTTCATCAACTGCACATCCTTTCTAATTTGTTTTTAATTAATATACAGTTTTAAAATTGTGCTTGAACTGTTACTGCTCTTTAGCCGCTATTATTACGCCATTATTATATTATATTCCTGAAATAATTACATTCACTTCATTCATATATTTGTATACCAGATTAATATAATAAAAATCTATTCTATCCTACTATTTTCGGGACTCTCATAGTAATCGGGATTATACCCCAACTTCATTAAAATGGGTTCACTTATACGATCTATTCTACCAATAATTTCGTTATCCAACTCCAACATCCCAGCCTTTACATTGGATTCCAGTTCCTTTATATTGCGGGAACCCACTAATGCACACCGGATTCCGGGCTTAGCAAGAATCCATGCAATGGATAACTGTGCTATATGAACACCGAGATCATGAGCTATTTCCTGAAGCGCCCTTACAGTCTGAAAAACTTCTTCTTCCGCTCCTTCTCCTCCATGTCTGGACGTGCCGGCACCCCGTTCATGCTTAAAATGCCTGGAATGGGCCTGATATGGCGGTACATCATCGGGTGAATTATAAATCCCGGCAAGCAATCCTTGCTGCAATGCCATCGAGGCAATGATTCCAATTCCGTGTTTTATACAGTATGGCACAATGTCTTTCTCTATTGCCCTTGAAAGAATATTATACGGCAGTTCATTAACAACGATCTGTGCCCCTGTAGCCCTTGCTTCATCCATCTGTTTGACACCAAAATTGCTGATGCCAATATAGCGAATTTTTCCTTCCCGCTGCAGATCCATCAAAGCTCCAAATGCTTCCTGCACCGTAGGGGGAGATGCAATAATATCCGGGTCATCGGTAAAATGTTTGACGGATATTTCGTTGATGGGCCAATGAAGCATATAGACATCCAAATAATCCGTTCCCAACCTCTTTAAACTGGCTTCACAATGTTTGCGTATTGTTTTAGCATAAGCATTGGATGGACTGATCTTGGAACAGATAACGGCTTCATGACGCCTGCCCTTTAATGCCAATCCCAATGATTCTTCACTAGCCCCGTTATTGTACATCTCAGCAGTATCAAAAAGATTGATACCCAAATCCAGGGCTCTGCTGACAACTTCATTCACATCTCTCTGGCTTTGCTCTCCCCAGTATTCACCCCCTCCGTAAGCCCAACATCCCATTCCGATAGGAGCCACTTCAAGATCGGACATTCCTAACTTCCGCTTTTTCATTCCAACTCCACCTCGCCCACTTATTTGCTACAAATACTTTAATTTAATAACTAACTACACAAAGAAAACCCATAAGCTACATATATCGGTAAACCATACTGTATTACCATTCGGCCACTACACCGTCTTCCATACGCCAGACGGGATTTTTCCAGTTGTGCCCTACCTTAGCCATCTCCCTGACCTTTTCCTCATTTATCTCGATGCCCAGGCCGGGTTTTGTCAACTTGCTGACATACCCGTCCTTGTATTCAAATACCGTCGGATCCACAAGATAATCCAGGAGATCAGAACCTTTATTATAATGAATGCCAAGGCTTTGTTCCTGGATAAAGGCATTAGGAGTACAAAAATCAACTTGCAGACATGCAGCCAGCGCAATTGGCCCCAATGGACAGTGTGGCGCCAATGCCACGTCATATGCCTCTGCCATGGCTGCAATCTTCCTTACTTCCAATATTCCTCCCGCATGACTTAAATCCGGCTGTATGATATCTACGCCGCCTTCTTGAAGCATCCTCTTAAAGCCCCAGCGGGTATAATTCCTTTCTCCTGTAGCAATGGGTATACTGCTATATCGCTTTAACTCGACAAATGCCTCTTCATTTTCACACAATACCGGCTCCTCTATAAACATAAGCTTATACGGCTCCAGCTCCTTCATCAGTACCTTGGCCATCCCCTTGTGTACTCTGCCGTGGAAATCCAAGGCAATATCCAATTCATAGCCAACCGTATCCCGTATGGCCTGCACCCTTGCGATTACCTCATCCACCTTCTTAAACGAATCAATCCATCCCAATTCAGCCGTTGCATTCATTTTAATCGCCGAATACCCTTGCTCCAACTTTTCCTTTGCTGCCTCCGCAACATTGTTGGGTCGATCTCCGCCTATCCAGCAGTAAACTCGGATCTTATGACGTACCGCACCACCCAGCATCTCATATACAGGCACATTCAAAGCCTTTCCTTTTATATCCCACAAAGCCTGTTCAATTCCGGATATGGCGCTGGTAAGAATAGGACCTCCCCTGTAAAAGCCTCCTCTATAGAGTACCTGCCAAATATCCTCAATATCCCCTGCATTTCTGCCTATAACATACTCCTTCATTTCCTCTACAGCTGCTGCAACCGTATCTGCCCTTCCCTCTATGACGGGTTCACCCCAGCCCACCAGACCTGATTCCGTGGTTATTTTGAGGAACAGCCACCTTGGTGGAACTTTGAATAATTCCATACTCTTGACCTTCATGTGTGTGCCCCCTTTTTCCCATAATAAACACAAAATAAGATGCTATATTATTTCTACAATTCCTATTTGTATATATAAATTATATAAAATCTTAGTATTAATTCATGTACAAAATTCAGAAAAAAGTATATTAAATTAATACAAGTTGCATTATTAAGCAGATATATGAAATAACATGTCTTTATTTGTCTGACAGTCATCTGCGAAGCACAGGCAATTATACCACTTACCACTCATCCAATTAATATCTGGTGAGCAGACTGCTATTCGGATGCCTCAAATTCTGCATTTTTTATTCTGAATGAATATGCATATTTACAGGGCCGGTTTTTCTCATCCTGTAAAAATTCAGGCATCTTCACCGTTATACCGCCATTGTCGCTATAATTCCATTCTAATGGCTTATCATATCCAAGCAAATATATGTGCGACCCAGCTTCCGGAAAAGCCAATTTTAGATTTAAAGCTTCTCCCGGCCATTGCAACGCAATTGCATAAATATGCTTATTGTCCTTCGTTCTGGTGTATCGAATGTTTTCACCCTCTTTATACATTTCGCCGGCTCTAGGACGGGTTGAATAAATAGCTTCACCGTTAATTCTCAGCCATTCCCCTGCCTCTTCCAAAACGTCAACGGCCTTCTTATGAAACTCTCCCTGACCATCCGGCCCTATGCCGACCATAAAATTGCCGCCTTTTGCTACAGTATCCACCAGATTGTAAATTACCCATTCCGCTCCTTTATAGTTACTTTCCGTTCCATCATAAGAAAACGAACTGGCCAGTGGATATATTACCATCCATGGCATATCTGTATTCTCCTTGCTGCCTGGTACAAAACCCTCCGGTGTATAATAGTCACCATAATTGCCTATCCCCCTGGCACGCATCATCACATGCGGCTGGATTTTTCTCAGCATTTTGATTGTCTCCCGCATATGAGGCCAAACTTGAGGACCCATCCACTGATCCAGGCACAGCATATCTATGGGGCCATAATTGGTCAGCAGTTCAATAAGCTGGGCACGATGGCGATTCAGCATACGCTCCGTTTGCTCCGGTGTGGTATTTGGTCCCATTACATGGTTGCGTTTTGGATTATTCATAACTTCTTCAAATTCACCTGGTATTAACAGTTCCTTAGCATTCGGGGTCATCATGGGATGGTAATTATAAGGGCGGAAATCAGCATCATACCAGTCCGGATGAGAGAAATACAGCCCTATTTTTATACCCCTTTTGCGAGCTGCATCACAGATTTCCTTTACAATATCCCTTTTAAACGGGGTATCCATAATACTATAAGCCAAATCACAATCTTCAATTTTGGGGCCTCCGGGTGCAAGCCAGTTGATCCGCTGTTTAACCCGCGTTTTAGTATCAAACATGGAAAAGCCTTCATGGTGCTTTGTGGTAAAAGTAAAGCATCTAAAACCGGCTCGCTCAAAGAACTCCATCCAGCTGTCGGCATTGAATTTGACAGGATTAAAATTCTTATATAGCTGGTTATATTCATGCCTCTGTTCAAATGACATGGAAAGAAAAGGCCAGGACTCACCTTTCAATTCCCAGATAGAATATATTCCCCAGTGAATACGAATTCCGTATTTCATATCTCTAAAAGCTTCCCTGGCCTCATAAGGCGCTTGATGATAGTCTGATTGGGGAATGGGTTCAATAAAAGATGATACCTTTTTCCAATGATGATCATTTTTAGGCAGAAAATTATAACCATTTTCAGGGAGATGTTTTTCCTGTTTTATATTATCCACTGTCTTTCACTCCAATTCTTCAATTATCTTTATTCATCCTGTACAAGATCAGTTTGTATGGTACATCTCTCATTGTCCAATGAAATCCATTTAATTGCGGCAGCGGGTATCACCCTTAAATTTAAACGGTTTTCCTCCAATGAATTGATCGCTTGTTACTGTACCGCACCAATATTTTTCAATATGCTCAATGACTAAATCAGTACCCGTATAGTGATCCGTATATGGCCACATTCGCGGATTATACATGCTATCAGTAAGATCCCGAACCAAAACTACATTTAGTCCAAATTTAACCAGATTTCTAATTGCGAAGGGCCTGCCCAAAATACACATATTTGTATGCACACCCATAATCATTACATTCTCAATTCCATTTTGCTTCATAAGATAAATAGCATCAAGATTATCAGCTATAGCATCTTGATCCATAATTTCGATAACATCAATTTGCTTGCTCCAAGCTCTCCTCATTTCACATTTTTCTTCACAGTCGCATCCCCCGTCAGAATCATCTATTGGGAAAGGCCCTTCTACCTTTGGATCATATTTAGCCCAGCTAAGATTTTTAATCTCTTCAATCACAGGCGCATTTTGCGCTCTCTTTCTGGCCGGGTGTTCTGCATAGCAATCCATTGTGTCGCTGGGTGCATGTATTATGAGCACTCCCTGTTGACGAAGGAATTTTACCAGTTCGTTCATCCTGCTTGCCATTTCAGCCACTCTCTTTGTTGCATTCTTACACCAGTGCTGATCCCACATATCACACATTATACAGGCGGTCTTTTTCGGATCCCATTCTACCTTTTCAATTACCATTTTATATTCCCCATCATTGCCATTGCATTTAACCATTTTT
Organism: Clostridiales bacterium DTU074; assembly: GCA_001513075.1. Classification (GTDB taxonomy): domain Bacteria; phylum Bacillota; class Clostridia; order Caldicoprobacterales; family Caldicoprobacteraceae; genus DTU074. The sequence goes on from LFSE01000006.1 coordinate 8,500, forward strand.
CGTCGATTAAATACCAGCATCTAAATCAGCCCTTTCCTTTTATATAGTTACTTGCTTTATGATAATATATAATAGTAAGTCCCTATTCATATACGAGCCAATTTATATATCCATATTTATAAACATCCGTATTAAACATTCGCTATTTTAATATGGAAAAAGGGCAGCAGTTAGAGCCGCCCTTTTTTTTATTTTGACATTGGAGCTTAATTTTTGAATCTGTCCGGATACATTCTAGCTAATGCGGCCTTCTGAATCTCCAGGTATTCGGGCAGTCCCATACGCTCCAACTCTCTGATATAGTCATCCCAGTCAGCCTCAATGTCCCGCTCACCAGTGATAAACTCTACGCGAGCCTGAGAAATGAAGGGATCTACAACAGCTCTTATTTCAGCAATTCTCTGGCTTTCCTCCATGGTGTAAATTACCGGTGGGACATTGTATTCATCAGGAAGTCTTGTGGTCAATCTGACCTTGGCACATTCATAGTTGTTTATCTCGTTAAACGAGCCAAGCTGTGCAACTTCCTTTGCTTTTTCGATAGTTCTGTTACTATAGAAATCCTGTATTATATCCATATCGGTAGCCTGCTCGCCAAGTCGGAAAGCTGCTGTTCTCAGGGAAGGATTCGCCTGATCCCATCCGCTGTTTACACGCTGTGTACCATAGTTCACCAATATCTTATACAATGCAGGTTCGCCGTTTAGACCGACAGCACCTTCGTCAGGCCAATCCCAGCATTCTCCCTGCGGTCCAATGTAACCATTGAGTGTTGGTTCCAGCTCGTACATCCAGTCTACCAGGCGCACTACAACTTCCGGATATTTACACTTGTCGGTTATAAGAACTGCAGGACTTGATCTTTCATAAGTACCCTTATAGGGAGAATAACCGATGCCCTCAGGCCCTTTGAAAGCCGGGATAGCTACTGCCATAGGCCAGCGTCCCGTTCCGCTGTACTTCTTCCAAATTGCGTCGTTATGTCCGCCTAACTGCCAGCCAACGATATCAATGTCGCCATCGGCTATAGGATCTGTGTCCTCAAGAGATATGAAGTCCTTGTTGATGAGGCCTTCGTCGTATAACATCTTGATATACTTAAACACTTCTTTTGCCTTTGGATTCATCCACTGGAATACGGGCTCGTCGTCAATAATTGTCATACCATAAGGATGAGTAGTACCCATCGGGAAATAACAGTTTGCAATTATATTAAACAGATTATTTTCTTGTCCTTTCCTAACCAACATGGGTATCTCATCATTTTTCCCGTTTCCGTTGGGGTCGCCATCACGGATAGCCCTAAGGTTATCTGTAAATTCATCAATAGTTTTTGGTTCGCTCAATCCAAGCGTCTTCTGGAACGGATAGTAGTAGTACATAATCCCGCTATCCACATAGCAGTGCAAACATTCATTACAGCTGGGCATTGCATATATCTGGGGTGGATCGCCGGCCAGGAGGTTTACTCTGCGCAGCGGATCTTCCTCCAGGAATTTCATGGTATTTGGAGCATATTTCTCAATCAAATCATCTAAAGGAATAATTATTCCCTGTATTGCCCATGCATTCATAGAGTCACGGTTGAAGTTGCTCATAATAACATCTGGATACTCGTCAGTGTTAATCAGCAGATTGAGCCTGTCTTGTGCGTCTGCTTCAAGCGGTTGCTCCCATTCAAATTTTATACCTGTTTTTTCAGTTAAATATAGAGTATAGTCATTTGTATAGAGAGCAGCCCATATACGTTGAGTATAATTGTGTTTCTCATGGTCTGAAAAAACATTGGACTGTCAACGAATCTCCGAAAATGCTTCAAGCCAACCCATTTACTGCCAGCAATACCAAAGCGAGGCATAAAATCCTGGAAAGCAATGAGCACTCCGTACATGGGAAGATAGTTGAAAATGAAGACATAAACTACAGGGAACAGTAGCATTACATATAGAGCTTTATGCTTTTTTATCCGTACCCACAGCTTTTGTCGAGTAGAGTGTACTTGTGTAGAAGCTGGTTGTGCAACTACATTCACAATGTTAACCCCCTAAAGCATAATTTCGAAAATTAAGATATCCTTGAATTCCGATAGTATCATCCCCGTTTTGCGTTCTATGCTGCATTATATTATATACCTATATAAATTGCATACACCCAATTATTGTACATGTACACCAGATTAATATCGTAGAACCTTTATCTTATCCTACTATTGGGCAACTTACTTCATGATCAGACTTATACACCGATTCATCAAGACTTGATTTATTGATACGTAAATTGTTTCGTAAATTG
>LFSE01000045.1 GCA_001513075.1 Clostridiales bacterium DTU074
CAGCTGGTATGGTATCTCAGCATGACCGAGCTGATTATGTTCGGTTGCCGCACCGGAATATATTCCCAGATGAACGAGGATGTAAAATCGGGGAGCATTGCCTACCAGTTGAATCGCCCGTATCATTATGTCTTGTATCAGTTTTTCAATGCTCTGGGCGGCATGATATTCAATCTGATAATCTACGGCTTGATGGGAATCCTCCTGGCCATGATTATGGTGGGGCCCATTCCTGGGTTCAATTTTTTGACACTGCCTCTGAGTTTGATCTCTGTAATGTTGGGAATATTCATTAATTTTTTCTTTCTGATGACGCTGGGTCTTACCGCTTTTCGATTGGAGGACAATACTGCTTTCTATCTTATATACCAAAAGCTCGTCTTCATGTTGGGGATGTTTATACCGGTGGAATTCCTTCCGGCCTGGCTTCAGACCATTACCCGTTATCTGCCCTTTTCCTATGTAACATGGGCGCCCGCTCGTTTGATTGTATCCTTTTCCTGGGAGCTGTTTTGGAGCGCGATACCAGCCCAGCTGTTATGGTTGGGCATATCCGTAGTCCTGGCCATTGGAATGTATCAGCATGGTATAGCAGGAATTCAGGCCCACGGGGGCTGAGGAGGTGGGATAAAGGGTGAAAAATCTGAAGAGCATTTTTCGGCTGATCGGCCTGTATTTTAAAGTTAATCTGGCCTCGGCCATGGAATATCGGGGAAGCTTCCTGCTTCAGGCCTTTGGAATGGCATTATCCAACGGAAGTTTTATATTCTTCTGGTGGATTGCCTTCCAGCAGATTGAAGGCACTATCGGAGGATACGATTTTCGCGATGTAATGTTTATTTGGGCGAGTGCTTCGTCAGCTTACGGCGCAGCCAATATCCTGTTTGCCAACATGAACGCAATTACCCGCATAATTGTAAGCGGAGAGCTGGATACCTTTCTCGTTCAGCCAAAGGATACTTTAATCAGTCTGTTATGTGCCAGAACATCCCTCAGTGCCTGGGGGGATCTGGCATACGGTTTTATACTGATGGCTTTTACACATGGAGGAGATTTGAGTTCCTGGGGTATGTTTCTGATGTCCATTGTAATTGGCGGGATGCTGATAACGGCCGTTTGCGTATCCGCCCATACCCTCACCTTTTACTTTGGCGATGCTTCGCTAATAAGCGGCATGGCCATGGAATTCGTGATCAACTTTTGCATCTATCCCGAAGGCATATACCGGGGTTTTGTCAAGGCCATTATGCTAAGTCTGATCCCCGCATCCTTTATAGTGCATATCCCTCTCAAGCTAGCGCGAAATTTTGACCCTAAATGGCTGGTTATTCTACTGGCGGTTTCGGCCTTATACTGCGGTCTGGCATACCGTTTTTTTTACACGGGGCTCAGGAAATATGAATCGGGCAACTTGATTATCACTCGGATGTAATTAATGGTATACGGTGATATAAAATGATAAGTTTAACTATTTACAAATAATTGGCCATTTTATGAGATATATTGCTGTACACCAGGCAAAGGGTCAATAAATGTTGAAATAACACGTGAATTTGACATATATTTTGGCTTGAAAAGGTGATATAATCTATAAATGTTATGGCATTAAATATATTTTTATTTATGCAAAGGAGGATTTAGCATAGTGAGCAAGGATTTTTATTCAATCGCGGTAGTTGGATTTGGGGGAATGGGTAGCTATCATTTGAAGCTGGCCGAGGGAATAGATGAAGTCAGGATTACCGGTTCCTTTGACATCAAGGAGGATAGGCAGGAACTGGCCAGGCAAAAGGGTTTAAATGTCTATGACAGCTTTGAGGATCTTCTGGCTGATGAATCGGTAGATATTGTATTGGTTGCTACTCCCAATGATTCCCATAAGGAAATTGCCATCCGCTCTATGGAAGCGGGAAAAAACGTTGTCTGTGAAAAACCCGTTACAATATCCTCAGCTGATTTGCAGGAGATGATCGATGCTTCGGAAAAAACGGGTAAGCTGCTGGTTGTGCACCAAAATCGCCGCTGGGATGAAGATTTCCTTACCATGAAAAAGATATACGATGAAAACATGCTGGGAGAAGTGTATGCTATTGAGTCCAGGGTACATGGTTCAAGGGGTATTCCGGGGGATTGGCGCCAGAAGAAGGAGCATGGCGGCGGCATGGTGCTGGACTGGGGAGTGCATATCCTTGACCAGGCTTTGATGATGGTTAATGAGAAGGTGAAAAAGGTTTATGCCGTGCTGACTCATGTGACCAATCAGCTTGTTGATGATGGCTTCTGGGCTGAGCTTACCTTTGAAAGTGGGAAGCGATTCCTGTTGGAAGTCGGAACCAGCAACTTCATAAAGCTGCCCAGATGGTACATGCTGGGGACCAACGGTACGGCTGTTATTGAAGATTGGGGCAAGGACGCAAAGATAGTGGTCGCCAAAGGCAAGAGCGAAGAGGATGTTGTTCCGGTCAGAACCGCTGCGGGATTGACCAAGACCATGGCACCCAGAAGGGAAGATACCATACATGAACACACTGTTCCTCTTGTTGAGAGCAATATAAAGGAATTCTATAAGAATGTGGCCGCCTATCTGTCCGGCGAGGAAGATATAATCGTCACGCTGCCTCAGGTAATGAGGGTTATGAAGCTGATGGAAGCGATCTTTGAATCCGCCGAGAAGGGGCAGGCTGTCGATTTTGAATAATGATACCGGATATGCCGGGGTATACTGATTGATGTATTTAATCATATAGCTTGAACTTATAAAGGCAGGTTTAAAGCAGCTCATATATACACCCGGGGAGATGGATACAGAAGTCGATGAACCGGGAGCAAGTTTCAAGTTTATTTTTCAAGAGATTGATGGAAGGAAATTAAAAAACCAGATGAAGTATTCAAATGTAATACCGGCTATATTTCTGTCGCGGGATAACCGTTTTATTGCGAAGTGCGAAATAGGTGGTGTGCCCCAGGTCGTTCACGTCAAAAACACAGGCAGGTGCCGGGAATTGCTGATACCGGGCGCAACAGTTTACCTGGAGCAGCACGATAATCCCCATCGGAAAACCCGATATTCTTTGATAGCGGTTCAAAAGGGTGACAGGCTGGTTAACATAGACAGCCAGGCTCCCAACGCGGTGCTGCAGGAGGCTTTGATGAACGGTGTCGGCTTGCCCGGGATAGAGGACGAAATTGTTCACATCAAACCTGAGGCCGTATATGGTGGCTCTAGGTTTGATTTTTATGTCGAGACGAAAGATCAAGGGATCTTTATAGAGGTTAAAGGTGTAACCCTTGAAAAGGAGGGCATTGCCTTGTTCCCCGATGCGCCTACCCAGCGGGGCGTAAAGCACATAGAGGCGCTTATTATGGCTGCAAAAGATGGGTATGTGAGCTATGTGGTCTTTATCGTCCAAATGAAGGGGACCCGATACGTGATGCCCAACGATGCCATGCATGCCGAATTTGGGATAGCCCTTCGGGAAGCGGAAAAAGCCGGGGTTCGCATCCTGGCCTATGATTGTCGGGTAAAAGCGGATGAAATAATAATGGATGAAATGGTGGAGGTTGTATTGCAATAAAGCAACTTTGACTGCCGTCGTAACCTTGTTCTTCGAGTTTATTGGATTGCTGAACCGGCCATGCTGGATGAGACAGTAAAGCTTGGCTCATTATACCACGGGTATATTGTGTGGTTGGCTGAACATGGCTTCCAATTCATTTGCGGGGACGGGTTTGCTGAAATAATAGCCCTGTCCCATATCGGAACCGTATTCCATTAGCAGTTTTAACTGTTCTTCCGTCTCAATTCCTTCGGCGGTAACCAGTATATCGAAGTGCTGTGCCAACATGATGATCGTCTTTATAATTGCCCTGTTCTTTTTGTTGTTTTCTGTCCCCCAGATGAAGCTCTTATCTATTTTAATTTCATCTATATTCATTTCACCTACATACCTCAGGCTGGAATATCCGGTGCCGAAATCATCAATTGAAATAAATATGCCAAGCTTCTTAAACTGATTCAATATATTGGTTGCGTGTTGTATGTCGGAAATAATTACGCTTTCGGTTATTTCAATGCCCAGGTATTTTGGATCCAATTCGGTTTCCCTGAGTATATTTGATACGGTATCGAGAAAGCCCTCGTGCAAAAATTGGCGGGCCGAGATGTTTACAAATACGCGCCTGGGTTCATACCCTCTGTCGATCCATTCTTTATTTTGCCGGCAGGCTTCTCTCAATACCCATTCACCGATTGGGAATATCAGCCCCGTCTCTTCAGCTAAGGGAATAAACAGATCCGGGGTTAACAATCCCCGTTTAGGATTATTCCATCGGATCAATGCTTCCATTCCCGAGATCTGCAGGCTGGCCAGATCATATTTTGGCTGGTACAGCAGAAAAAATTCTTTACGGCTTACAGCCTGTCTTAATTCATTCAAAATGAAGAGATTATCCTGAATCCTTTCGCTCAGCTGTTCACTATACTTGAAAAAGGTGTTGCCGCCTATCTTTTTGGCTTCGTAAAGCGCACTTTCGGCATTTTTAAGAAGAGTTAAACTGTCTGTTCCTGCATCCGGGCATATGGCTATTCCGATGCTGGTGGTAATGTATAACCTGTAGTCATGATAGTTAAAAGAGCGGCTGTAGCTTTCCAGGATTCTGTTTGCAATTGTATCTATGTCGGACGTATCCTCTATATTTTCAAGCAGGACCAGGTATTCATCCTCTCCGCTGCGTGCTACAAAGCCATTGCTGCCTATTATTTCCCTTAGCCTTGTACCGGTTGTCTTTAATATTTCATCACCTATGTCGTATCCCAGATGTTCGTTTATATATTTAAACCTGTCCAGATCAAGGTGCATAACAGCCAGTTTTCTGCCATGTGCCAGCTTTTTGATGGCTTCACCCAACATTTCCGTGAACAGAACTCTGTTTGGGAGGTTTGTTACGGGATCGTAATAGGCCAATTGGTATATTTTCCCCTGATATTCCCTGAGATCGTTGTTGGCGCTCTCCAGTTCAGCCGTTCGTCTGGACACCTGGCTGTGCAGCGATTTATTCCATAACGACAGCAGGGCAACTATCAGCAGAGCTGCCGCAATCCCCGCGGCTATATATTTGATTAGGTTTTGAACTATGAAGTATCCTGAGGACAGTGCGTGGCCGAACCATTTTTTGTATATCCTGTCGTATGTTCCGTCCAGTTTTATTTTTGACAATCCTTCTTCCAATATGTTGTGGGCAGTGATGTTTTCGGGAAGGGTTGCAGGACCGTAGATGGTTTCATCCAGGGCTTCCTCTAAAATCCTCACATCGTTTATTCGGTTGATGCTGTTGAGGTAATAGATGGCCAATTGTTTGTTGCCTATAAAGGCATCCACCTCGTTTGCCAGCAATGCATTCAGACATTCGGCCTGGTTGTTGTAGGGCACGGGAACGATATGGGTCATCTGTTCTATTTGCTCTTCCTGTACATCTCCCCGCTGATAGGCTACTTTGAGGCCATGCAGGTCTTCAATTTTATTTAAATTGCTTCTGTTCTTCAGCGTAAAAATGGAATGGGACTGAATCGCAATGGGCTGAGTGAAGCGGTATTTAGTTTTCCTGTTCCTGGTAGCGGACATGCCCTGTATGGCGTCTATCTCGCCTCTTTCCAATGCGGCGACAGCATCCTTCCATGTGATGGGTACAAGAATTATTTCAACATTCATAGCCTTTGCTACTGCATTCATTATGTCAACGTTAAATCCCCTATATTGTCCGTTTTCATCTACGTATTCAAACGGCCTGAAATTGTTGTCTCCTGCAATGATCAAAGTGAGCTTTTTTTCGGTACCTCCTGGTTGCAGCCGGGTTCCTATACTGTCGGAATAAGAGATAAGAAATATGCATATGCATGCGATAAGAATTATTTTCAATGCTGTTATGGTTTTTTTCATTGTCCGAGGCTCCTTTTCATAAACTATCGTTGTTATGGTCAGAGCCTGTTGATTGAAAAATAATACATAACAAGCAAGTTGAATACAGGTTTTGATAAGGGTGCTTTTTTCTTCAGCTATGTCATGCACAAGCTGGTCCATGCCGGCAGTACTGTATATAATTTCTACAGGAAACAGACAAATTCCTCCAAATTCGCCTGATTTAATTGCTTTTATCGACATGCTGCGGTTAGATTCCGTGACCAACTGAAATGGAAAATATCCTGTATAAAATATTATAGACGCTGTAAAGGGATTGAAACAGGATAGTGATGAATTGTTTCAAAAAATTGACTGACATATGCTGAAGTGATAATATAAAATTACAAGAACCGATAGAAGGAGTGAAGGTTTATGAGATACAAGAGATTGGGTAACAGCTCTCTTGAGGTTTCGGTGGTAGGCCTTGGAACCTGGGCTATCGGGGGAGATTTTTGGGGGAAAGTAGATGATGACAGATCCATCAGGACCATACAAAGGGCCGTTGATTGCGGGATCAATCTTATTGACACCGCACCAGCATATGGCGGTGGTCATGCCGAACGCATTGTCGGCCAAGCCATCAAAGGACGAAGGGATAAGGTTGTAATTGCAACCAAGTGCGGAATTGTCAAACAAGGAGGCCGGATTACCCGCAACCTGAAGCCTGAATCAATAAGAAAAGAGGTGGATGATTCCCTAACCCGTTTGGGAGTAGATGTGATAGACCTGTATCAGATTCATTGGCCCGATGCAAATACTCCTCTGGAAGACACGCTTAATGAAATGGTAAAATTAAGGGATGCCGGAAAGATCAGATATATCGGTGTTTCCAATTTCGACAGGAAGTTGATGGAAGAGGCTGCCTCCATAACTGAAATTGTCAGCCTTCAGCCTCAGTATTCCCTGTTGGATAGGGAAATAGAGAAGGATATACTGCCATTCTGTCGTGAAAAGGGGATTGGCATACTTACATACGGTTCTCTGGGTGGCGGTATTTTAACCGGGAAATTTAAAGAAAGGCCCCAATTCGATAAAGACGACCGCCGGGAGAACTTTTATCCCTTCTTCAAAGAGCCTCTGTGGAGCAAAGCCATGGAGCTGGTGGAAGTGCTCAGGCAAATCGCTGCCGAGGTGGATAAACCGGTTGCCCACGTTGCTATCAACTGGCTTAATCAGCAGGATGGCGTTACTTCGGCCCTGGTAGGGGCTAAGACACCGGAACAGGCAGAGCAGAACGCAGCTTCCGCTGAGTGGGAGTTGTCCCAAGAGCAGCTGGATACTATAGAGGCGGCTTATAAGAGGATATACGGATAAGACCCACCATATTCTGATAAACCCAACGTCGGCGGTGATTACTGGCAACCGGATTTCAGCAGGAGCCGGCACCGTTCGGCGATAAAAGCTTACCGATATATAAGGATGGTGCATGGTAAATAAGGGCTGTCCCAACAATCTTTTGCCTTGGGGACAGCCCCTGCTATTTATGCAAAAGCCGGCTGTATCCAAAATGACGGCAGCCGGCTTTTGCCATGCTTATATGCTTTAAACTCCGGCTGTTTTACTCATCCGACTCTAAGCCCAATTTTTCTGCGTATTTTTGTAAAACACCCAGATCGGAGGCCAGACTCATAATCGTGTATCGCGTACGGACTTCTTTTGAGTAAAGCAGTGCCTGGCGGATTAGTTCCCGTTCGATATTGAGGGCGGCAGGAGAGAAATCTCCACCCACTTTGTCGAAATAGCCTTTAAGCGTATTCAATGGCGGGACCGACGCCAATATGGGTTTTATCTCCTTATTCCATTTTTGCCTGATTGTATGCAGTCGTTGTTCATATGTTCCGGTTTCCCAATCCTTTGTGCCCTTTTCATAAATTACCTCTTGGGCTATTGGGCCAAAAACCTGCCGGATCTCCCGGCACCATGCGTCGTATCCCGGCCTTTCCTTGATAAGCTGTTCTGCATCTATGCTGTCGGGATTGACGGATGCCATTTCGTTGTACAGGCCTACCGTATAAAGGGTGGCCATGCCAACCTTTGTCCCGTGTAAAAGCGGCTGGCGTCCGTCCATCAGATATTTCATCTCGAGGAAATGGGAAATGTGGTGTTCGCTGCCTGACGCAGGCCTTGAGTTTCCTACCAGCATCATGGCGATTCCGGATATTATCAGAGCTTCCGCAAGGGCTTTTATACCCTCCGGCTTTTTATCCCTGATTTCCGCTAAACAGGATATTACATGCTGAACGGAGCTGTTCACCATGGCCAATGCGGTGTCGCAAAAGCTTTCACCGGTTACGGCAACACCCAACTGCCAGTCGGCCAGGGATGTGAGCTTGCCCAGTATATCGCCGACGCCTGCCAGGATCATATCTTCCGGAGCGGAGCACAGTACGTCGGTATCGGCTATGATGGCGAGGGGATGGGTTGCAGCGTATGTACGTTTAAAGCCGTTGATCAATAAGGGCGACACGGTGGAAGCATAGCCGTCCATGGAAGGAGCGGTGGCAAATACGATGTATGGTTTGCCGGTTTTAAAACTGATGAAACGGACCAGATCGTTTATCGTACCCGAGCCAACGGCGATGAGAAAATCCATAGAAGGATCAAATTCCAGCAGGATACGGACGACGGTCCTTTCATCCGGGTTTACGAACGGATCCCCGTGGAGGGTGCATACCTTAATGCTATAGCCTTTTGATACAAGTATTCCTTCAATGTTATTTCCGGCTAGAGGCCATGTGTTTTGATCGCATACCATCAAACCCTTTTTCCCCAAGCTTTCCCGGGCAAGCAGATCGGGGATTTGTGCTGCTGCGTTTTTCTGAATAATAACGGTTTTCAGGGGTATCGAATGTTTCCTTCCGCATTGACAATCAAATGTGGTTCCCAGTTTGCTGCTGTAACGGGACATGATGGACATAGAGGTCTTCCTTTCTATGTATTTATATTGTAAACCGTACTCATGACGAATTATGAGGTTGCTCTGTATATTATATCATACATTGACGGACAGTACGGTGTGAGGAAAACAAAAATTAGCACAAAAAAATACAAAATAAGCTGGATGAATGGCTGTATTAGTGTATAATAGTATAGTAATTTTATAGGGTGAAATTGTGGGGCAAAACGTCGAACGGGCAGCAGCCGGTTATGACAGCCATGGTATCGGGAAAGGAAGATGTGTTTTTATAACGATACTTGCAATAGGAAACAGTTTTACAGGATGTAACCAGATATTTACACGATATCGGGTTAGCCGACGACATGGATCTTAAGGTAATAAATTTATTCAAAGGGAGCTGTTCGCTGGAGATGCCCTGGAACAGCGTAAAGAGCAATGCAAGTTTGTAATCCTGTTAACTAAACGGGCGGGACGCGGCAAAGAAGGTTTCCACATTGTAAAGGTTCCAACATGATGTTATACTGAAAAAAATAGTCATAAAAAGGGAGCATGGAAGAGATGAAAGCAAAGGACAGAAAAGCAAAGGTAATAAAACTTTTTCTGGTGTTTTTTCGCATAGGCGCTTTTACCTTTGGAGGAGGCCTGGCAATGATACCTTTTATAAAGAGGGAGATTGTGGACAACAACCACTGGATTGAAGAAGAGGATATTGTGGATATATTTGCGATTGTACAGTCGGTTCCGGGAGTCATTGCAGTTAATTCCGCCATATTTGTCGGCTACCGTGTAGCCGGTTTGCTGGGTTCGGTAGTCTCCGCACTGGGGGTTGTCCTTCCTTCCTTCGTTATTATAGCAATTATAGCAATGTTTTTTTCAACTTTTAAGAGCATACCCGTTGTTGCCAACGCTTTTGAGGGCATCAGCGCCGGTGTGACGGCTCTTATTGTAAGCGCTTTGCTCAATCTGCGCAAAGCCAGCATAAAGGATGCGTACGGTTGGCTCATTGCGGCCTGTGTATTTATAATTATGACGGTAACCGATATCAGTGCTGTATATCTTCTTTTGGCATCGGCCATTCTGGGGCTGATTATAAGCTATGTTAGAAGGAAGAAGGGATGGTGAGCATGCATAAGCTTTTTATAGATCTGCTTGTGACTTTCTTTAAAATAGGTTTGTTTACCATTGGCGGGGGCTATGCCATGATTCCGCTGATTCAGCAGGAGATAGTGGATCACGGCTGGATGACCTTTAAGGAGACCGTTGATATGATCGCCATATCCGAGATGACCCCCGGGCCTTTTGCTATAAATTCTGCCACCTTTGCAGGGGTTAAGACCGGCGGAATTTTGGGTGCGGCCTTTGCTACTTTGGGCGTTGTGCTGCCCTCTTTCATAATCGTTGTCCTTGTCGCCAAATATTCTACACGTTTCAAGGACGAACCTGTAGTTCAATCTGCCCTGTACGGCCTGCGTCCCGCCGTGATCGGTCTGATAGCGGCTTCTGCCTTCTCTATTGCCACTGCAAGCTTTTTTACCCTACCGGTGAACGGCGGTACATTCCAGATGTTCGAGATTTTTCGGGATATCGGTAAAACGGTGAACTTTAAATCCATTTTCATTTTTATCGTAGCCATGACAGCAATTATAAAATATAAAGTGCATCCCATACTTCTCATTATATTATCCGGCGTGCTGGGGATTATATTATACGCAATATGAATTATGTAAGACAGATTGGGAGCCGTTTATATATTGAAGAATATTACGGAAATAATTGTGTGGGAGGCTTAGAAACTGTTATCGTAGTTGAGGAAAGATCGAGTCAATATTTTGAAGGAAATTTTTTGGTTGCAATCAGCAGTGTACAATGATATAATACATATTCGACAACGTCCTTGCTCTGCTGACAAAGCAGGGCCATAGTCCAGAAGGAGGTGAAAAAGCATGAGGAAATACGAGACTCTCTATGTTCTCCAACCTATGCTTGAAGAGGAAGCTATAAAAGCACTTGTGGAAAGGTTTGCCACTCTTATTACCGAGCAGGGAGGACAGGTTGAAAAGGTGGATGAATGGGGCAAGAGGCGGCTGGCTTATCCTATTGAGGATTTCAGAGAAGGCTACTATGTATTGATGAACTTTACTGCAGACGCCAATACTCCCCAGGAACTGGAGCGTGTTTATAAGATTACCGACGGCGTTATTCGTTACCTGATTGTAAGAGAAGACGAATAGCAGAAAGTAGGTGTTTACATGTTTAATAGAGTCTTATTGATCGGCAGGTTAACCAGGGACCCGGAGATTCGCCATATTCCCACCGGAGTTGCGGTAACAACCTTTACATTGGCCGTAAACAGGAACTTTACCAATCAGCAGGGCGAACGGGAAGCCGATTTTATCCCCATCGTGGTATGGCGTGGGCTTGCTGAGACGTGCGCCAGGTATCTTAGTAAAGGCAGGCTGGTGGCTGTTTCCGGCCGAATTCAAACCCGCAGCTATGAGAGGGATGGCCAAAGGCGCTACGTGACCGAAGTGATTGGCGACGAGGTTGTATTTCTCGACCGGGACGGTTCGGCTGGAGCCAGGTCCCCGGCATCTATGCCCGAATACCAGCCAATCGGGCAGGAGGCCGATTTCAATGTACCTTTTGAGCCTATTGAAGGTGAAGATGACGAGCTTCCGTTCTAAGGAACGTGTTTACGTTATATGGGCTGTATAGCCGCCCGGTCAAATACAGCGTGACATTGCTGGCAGTGAGCTTTTATTCTATAAGCGAGGAGGTAAGTGGTATGGCTGACAATGCAAGGAAACCCAGAGGCAGGCGGAGCAGAAAACGCGTATGCAGCTTCTGTTTAGATAAAACCGAAAGGATTGACTATAAAGATGTTGCCAGGTTGAGGAAGTTTATTACGGAACGCGGCAAGATACTGCCCAGAAGAATTTCCGGCAACTGTGCAAAGCATCAGCGGCAACTGACGGTAGCTATTAAGAGGGCGCGTAACGTAGCGTTGCTGCCATATACGGCAGAATAAACCGATAGCTGGATCGTACTTGAACGTATACCGTAAAGTACGATCTTTTTTTGTGTCTTTATAGGCATAATATGCAAACTCCATGCTGTGTTTATCATGCCGGGCTTCTTAAGAACATATTGAATTGGAAGAATACAATTCCAATTACTGAAGCCCCAGGGCAGAAATATGTAAACCCGCTTATATTGTGTGCCCTGTCCATTTCCCGATAACGCTTCCTATTATAAGTTGACAAAGAATCATGCAGCATATACAATTTAACTAACAAGCGGTTAAAAGGGAACAATTGGTTAAAGGAGAAGTTTATGAAACGAATAGGCTATCTCGGCCCCCAGGGGACGTTTACTCATGAAGCAGCCGTGGTGTACGCCAGTGAAGGGTGTTGGCAGTTTGTTCCCTACCCAGACATCCCGGAACTGATCCATGGTGTGGACAGGGGCGAAATTGAACAGGCCGTGGTGCCCATTGAGAATTCCCTGGAAGGAACGGTAAACATAACTGTTGATATGATCATACATGAAGCGGATGTAAGGATATACGGGGAGATAATTCTGCCTGTTGTTCATTGCCTCTTGGCCCAGCATGGAGTGGGAATCGGAGATTTGAAGGTGATATTATCCCATCCCCAGGCACTGGCTCAATGCCGTAAGTTCTTGCGCACTGCGCTGGGCAACGGTATCAGGATAATGCCGTCAACCAGCACGGCTGCGGCAGCAAAGGATGTGGCGGACGGTCCGAAAGAATGGGGCGCTATCGCAAGTAAGCACGCTGCCGGTGTGTATGGGCTTAATATAATCAGGGATAACATCCAGGGACATTATCAAAATAGCACCAGGTTTGTGGTGTTGGCCAAGGAACGGAGAGCGCCTACCGGCTGCGATAAGACGTCTATAGTATTCAGCGTGGATGACAAGCCCGGCAGCCTGTATCATGCTCTCAAAATTTTTGCCGAAAGTCACATAAACCTTACCAAGATAGAGTCCAGGCCTATGAGAACTAACCTTGGCGAGTATCTGTTTGTGGTCGATCTGGAGGGACATGTGGAAGACAGTATAGTGAGAAGGGCGCTGGACAGACTGACGGAGCAGAGCAAGTACTTTGCCGTACTGGGATCTTATCCGAGATTTCAGCGTTGACTATTCAATATGGCAAGCAGGTTCGGCGATGGAGCTGGTAATCCCTGCAACAAATTCCGGGATGCAAACGACAGATATATTTGAGGATATTATTACGGACCATCGGAACGGATGTGGAATATAATATGAATACACAGACTAAATGTTAATGGCTGTTGATGCTTTACGAAAGAGGTGTCGGTGGATTGCGAATGGAGAACGATAGAGAGCCGGATATTGCCAAGAATTTAAAGTTGATTGAATGGCTCAAAAGCGAAATACTGACATCGGTTGCTGAGATTTTTCGTATGCTGACGAGCAGTGCCGGAGTTTCTCAGGATCGAATAGCGGACCGCCTGGCCGGGATTATAGTGGGCTGTTATCTGTTGGGAAGAAGGTTGGGCCTTCATTATGGTACCATTGAACAGAAAATAGTAGGTAAGATCCGTCTGGGAATTCTGGAGGAACATGATGTGGAGGTCCACTACGGCGATTTGACGGAATTAAGTCAGCATATTAAGGCATATAGGGAATAGTATGGAGTGTTGTATATGAATCCGAAATTGAAAACCGTTCTGGAAAGTGCATTAATTGCAACAATCAGTACTGTCCTGGTCATTATACTGGCATTTTTGCCAATATTGAATGTTGTGATTTTTATCTGGCCTGTTCCCTTTATCGTTATAGGTGTGAGAAGGGGCATATGGGCGGGCGTCCTGGGGCTTGTGCTGGCCGGGCTGCTCATTGGAGTCGTGCTTCATCCTTTGTTGGGCGTTGGAATGGTCTTTCTGAATATATTCCTTGTAGTCGGCCTGTCATGGGCCATAGCAAGGCGCCTGGATTTGTTCGAATATATAGTTCTGTCGGCTGGTTCAATCTTGATCTCCGTTGTCGCTTTGATTAAGATGTTTTCCTGGTTTATGGGCAAGACGGTGTTCGATTATATTATAGATAACGTCAGGGCGTTTATTTCCAGCAATACAAACAATTTCAGCCATATAATGAACCTTTACAACCAGCTCCTGGAACAAGCCGTTACAGCCGAAGAGTTTGTAAATATGGTGATCGGGCAGTTGGAGCTTTTTATTCCCTTTGTCCCTGCCATGTTGATCATATTTTCTTTGCTGTACGGAACCATAAATTTAATGGTATCCAGGATGGTGTTAAAAAAGCTGGGCTATAAGGTTCACGATTTGCCCGACTTCAGTGATTGGATACTTCCCAGAGGAGCCGGGCTAGGTTTTTTAGCAATACTGTTTGTAGCTTTCATTGGAAACCTGCTGAGGATAAAGAATTTTGAAATAGTGTTCTATACGCTGCAGTCCTTGTTTTCTTTTATTTTTGCTGTGCAGGGCCTGGCTGTAGCAACATTTTTTATGAAGATAAAAGTCCGCAGAATACCTGCTGTGGTTAGAAATATAATATTGGCATTGCTGTTTTTCATTATTCCGATGGTATTTATGTCTTTTGGAATTGTAGAACAGATATTTGGTATAAGAAGAATTTACCGGAGAATGAATTTGTAGCGTAAAGAGGTGGATTATTTGTGAAAAAGCCCATACAAAAGGGGCTTAAAGTTCCTGAAAATCCGATATATCTAACGGTTATATTCCTGCTTTCCTTTGGGCTGATGTATTTTGATTGGAGAGTGGGTTTAGTAGCTTTATTGTTTGCTATATATCTTGCATTTTATAACTGGCGGATCACCAGAAAGCGGAGAATTGAATGGACCCGCTATCTGGAGGATCTGTCCGAGAATATAGACTGGTCAACCAAAAACGCTGTTTTTAGCGTACCCATGCCCTTTGTGGTGGTGGAGCTGGACGGTTCGATAAACTGGTACAACCCCCGATTTGGCCAGCTGTTTGAAAAGGAGAGCCTGCTAGGAGAGAATATAAGGGACTGTATACCAGGGCTGAATCCCTACTCTCTGCTGGTTGATAAAAAGGATGACCAGGGACATATGGAGATAAGGCTGAATGACAGGCAGTACCGTATGTTCTGGACGCCTATCGGAGTGGGCAATAACAGGGATGACAGCAAGGTGCTGGTCTTCTTATACTTTCAGGATATAACGGAAGAGGCGGAGCTGAAGGCAAGGTACCAGGACGAGCGTCCGGTGTCCATATTGGTACAGGTTGACAATTTCGATGAAGTTATGAACAATACCGATGAGGCTAAGAGGCCGGTGGTTCAAGCCCAAATTGAAGCCATGCTCAATGAGTGGGCGATCTCCTTGAATGCCGGTTGGAAGAAATACGAGCGCGATAAGTATGTGATGTTTACCCAGGCCAATTCGCTGAAAGCGCTGGAGGAAAACAGGTTTCAAATTCTCGATTCGGTTCGGGCAATTAGCGCAGGTAACAAGATCCCGGTTACCTTAAGCATCGGAGTTGGAGCTGATGGGAAGGATCCTCTGGAACTGAGCCACTTTGCCCAGTTTGCCCTTGATCTGGCCTTGGGACGTGGGGGTGACCAGGCGGTTGTAAAACGGGGATCCAGGCTGTTCTTTTATGGAGGCAAGAGCAAGGAGATCGAAAAGCGTATCAAGGTTAAATCCAGGGTCATTGCCAATACTCTTAGGGAACTCATGGTTCAGTCGGAGAGAGTATTTATCATGGGCCATGAGGTACCGGATCTGGATTCGCTGGGGTCGGCTCTGGGAATTTACAGATGTGCCCGCCACGTAGGCAGAGAAGCCTATATCGTCTTAAACCGGTCCAACCCGTCGGTTCATCCCTTGGTTAGCCAGCTTCTCGACAGGGAGGAGTATCGGGAGGCTTTTGTAACTGCTGACGAGGCCCTGGATCTGATGGATCGCCGACAGGCAGTACTGGTGGTCGTGGATGTTCATAGGCCCAGTTTTATGGAAGCCCCCCGGCTGTTGAATGAGGTTGAAAAGATAGTGGTAATAGATCATCACAGAAGAAGTGCCGAGACCATTGAAAACCCTACCCTGATGTATCTTGAGCCCTATGCTTCTTCAACCAGCGAGCTGGTAACCGAGATTATTCAATACTTTGATGACAAGGTTGAGCTTGAACCCATAGAGGCCGATGCCCTACTGGCCGGCATTACCGTAGACACGAAAAACTTCATATATAAAACCGGTGTACGCACCTTTGAAGCTGCCTCCTACCTCAGGCGGGCAGGAGCCAATCCGGTGTTGGTGCGCCAGTTATTTCAGGACGATCTGGAAACGTACGTGGCGCGGGCGGAAGTGGTTAAGAATGCGGAAATCGTTTTGCCGGGTGTGGCTCTGTCCTATTGTTCTCCGGGGATAAAAAACGGCTCTCTTATTGCCGCCCAAGCGGCAGACAACCTTCTGACCATTAAGGGTATTCACACTTCCTTTGTTTTGTACCCGGACGGCGGCGATGTTATTATCAGCGGAAGATCCCTGGGCAATGTAAACGTACAGATGGTGTTGGAGAAGCTTGGGGGCGGCGGGCACCTAACAGTAGCGGGAGCGCAGCTTAACGGCATAGATCTTGGAGAGGCCAGAGAGAAGGTTATTTCGGCACTGAAGGACTATTTAGAGGAGGGAAATAAAAAATGAAAGTGATATTAACCCAGGATGTAAAAGGCCACGGTAAGCAGGGAGATATAGTAAACGTAAGCGATGGATATGCCAGAAATTATCTTTTCCCCAGAGGCCTGGCCATTGTGGCCGATGAGAAAAGTTTAAAGGTGCTTGAGGATAAAAAGCAGAAGGAGGCCAAGCGCAAGCAGAACGAGCTGGCGGAGGCTAGGAAGCTTGCCGATGTTCTTTCAAAAATTACGGTGGTCATAAAGGCAAAAAGCGGCAGCGGCGGGAAGCTGTTCGGCTCGGTGACCAACAAGGAAATTGCGGATGAGCTTAAAAAGCAGCATAAAATTGATATGGACAGAAAGAAAATCGTTCTTCCCGAGCCTATAAAGAGTGTTGGGCTCTACAATATTACCGTAAAGGTATATCCGGAAGTTTCCGCTAACCTGGCCGTTAAGGTAGAGGAAGAATAGACGATGGATTGAAATTTTGGGATGGAAAGGGATAACTATGGCTGAACTGCTGCAGCGCATACCTCCCCACAATATTGAGGCCGAGCAATCGGTTTTGGGCTCCATGTTAATTGACGCTGAAGCTGTGTCGGAGGCATCGGGGGCCTTGAAGGGCGAGGACTTCTACTCCGATGCCCATCGGGAAATATTTGAAGCTATGCTGGATATATATGAACGGGGGGAACCGGTGGACCTGGTTACCCTTGTGGAGGAGTTGAGACAGAGGGGGACCCTGGACAGCGTCGGTGGAGTCTCCTATATCTCGGATCTTTCCATGGCCGTGCCCAGCACCGCCAATGTGAAGTATTATATACGTATTGTGGAAGAAAAATCCATATTAAGGCAGCTTATAGCTGCCTCAAATGATATTATAAATGAAAGCTACCAAGCTGCCGATGAGCTGGATGTAATTCTTGACAGGGCGGAAAAAAAGATATTTGATATTTCCCAGAGACAGAACAGCAGTTATTTCGTGCCCATCAAGGACATACTCATAGATACATATGCCAGAATTGAGGAACTGTCAAAGAGCAAGGGCAAGATTATAGGCTTGACCACCGGTTTCCATGACTTTGATCAGAAGACATCCGGCCTTCAGCCGTCGGATCTGATTCTGGTGGCGGCCCGGCCATCCATGGGGAAGACCAGTTTTGTACTCAATATTGCCCAGTATGCAGCTTTGCGCAATAAGGTGCCGGTGGCTATTTTCAGCCTGGAGATGGCAAAAGAACAGTTGGTGCAGCGTATGTTAAGCGCCGAGGCCAATGTGGAGCTGCAGAAGATTCGGACGGGGGATCTGACCGAGGAAGACTGGTTGAAGCTGGTCAGGGCGGCCGGCCCGTTATCCCAGGCCCCCATATATATAGACGACTCGGCCGATATGTCGGTTATGGAGATAAGATCCAAGGCGCGCAGACTTAAGATGGAGAAAAACCTGGGCCTGGTGGTGATAGATTATCTTCAGCTTATGTCAGGAAGGGGCAGAGCCGAAAGCCGACAGCAGGAGATTTCCGAGATCTCCCGCTCTTTAAAGGCTCTGGCAAGGGAGCTTAAGGTACCGGTGATTGCCCTGTCCCAGTTGAGCCGTGCTCCTGAAGCCCGAACTCAGCACCGTCCGATGCTGAGCGATCTGCGTGAATCGGGTGCCATTGAACAGGATGCTGATCTGGTAACCTTTATATACAGGGATGAGTATTACAATCCCGAAACGGAAAAGAAAAATATAGCTGAAATCATCATAGCCAAGCAACGCAACGGCCCAACCGGTACCGTTGAACTGGTTTGGCTGGGCCAGTTTACAAAGTTTGCCAATCTTGCAAAGGACCATCTGCCTTCCTGATGGTCCCTTTTTTATGTTCAGTTTCTTGCTCTTAACCGTATATCCTGGCCGACAAATTTTATGAGTATGGTATTGGAGGTGTCGAAAAGCCGGGATGCAATGCGATCGGAATATCTATCCTTCAGCTCGGCCAGGCCCAGATTGGTTGACAGAAATGTGTGTTTTTCCTGAGTAAAGCGTTCATTTAAGATGTTGAACAGATCCTCTGATGTAAAGTTGTTCCGCTGGGTCTCGGTCCCCAGATCATCTATGATGAGGGCGTCAACCTCAAAAAGGCAGTTGAACAGAAACTGGTTTTCTTCGTTATCTTGCAGAGCGCTGAGAAACAGCTGATTAAAAAGCTTATAGGCTGATATCCGCATGACGGTATAACCCATATTCAGTATGGTTTTTGCCATACAGTTCAAGAGGAAGGTCTTTCCCAAACCCGTTTTGCCGGAGAAGAGTATGGTTTTCCTTCTATTGTCAGGAAATTTCTTTGCATAATCCATAAGGCGGTTTTTTAGTTGGATCATGTATTCCCGCTGAGTTAGCTTGCTGCCTTCAATCGGTGCATCGGGAAACACTTCCGGGTCAAAAGTATCGAAATTTTCCCGGTCCAGTTCCTTTATATCCGAAAGCTGATAAGTTCTTTCAACAAGTTTTTGAATAAGGCAGGAGCATTTTTCCTTGATTATATCCCCTCTGTATCCCGTATCCTCGCATTGAGGGCAGCGGTAATGCATTGACAGATAGTCGGGCGGCAAACCGTGTTGGATCAGGAGATCCCTTTCCCTTTCCTTTAATTCGTTAATTTTTTTTTCCAGCTCATCTATCGTTTGGCCGGAAAGATTAGGGTTTTTAATTATCTCCAGCGAACGCCGGGCCATGAGCTCTATAATCGTACGGCGCAAAACAGCAATCTCGGGAATGGTTTCCGTTACATGGTTTTCCCTTTGGCGCAAAGCCTCCCTTTCTCTTGTCCGCAGTTCATCGTATTCCTGGAGTATTTCACTTAATATAAGGTTTCTCATGTATTGAAACCCCCGCTTTATCCGTTTTCAATGTCCTCAAACAGAAATTCCAGCTCTTCATCGGTGTATGAATGCTGTTCGAATTTGTTGAAATCAACCTGTTTCTTTAAAGGTTTGCTCTGGCTGATCAAATACAGGCCTTTCATATGACGCTCATGATCAGCCCTGGCCTCGCTTAAGGTTTTAATATTATTGCTATGCCAATTGTACAGTATCTTGTTCATGAATGCCAGTTTATTCTCGGCAGCTGTCGAATATTCTGCAGCCTGAAGAATCAGATCGTAGGGCATTTCCCAGTCCTTGACCCACTTGATAAACAGCTTGCGGACTGCTGCCGTAATGGGCCGCTGTTCACCCGCCCTGTCAAGAACGGCCTGTATCTCGGTATTAAGCTTTTGCTTTTTCTTCAGGTATTCCTTGATATCTTCTTTGGTGCGCAGGTCGTTGTCAATCCACTGTTTGAGTATGGTATCAAGGGATTCAAAACTGGTATCCAGCTTTTTACGCACGCAGTGCCGGCAGGCCAGGATAATAACATCATGATCCAACTGCCACTGGTTGCTCCATTTAGCATAAAATGCCTTATGTTCGGGCGTTGGCGTTGTTTCCCTGTAGCCAAGTTCAAAGAGAACGGCTTTAATCTTGCTGGTTATGCTTTCCCTATTTTTGAGGTATTCCTGTATCTGCTGCGGTGTCTTAAGGTTGAGTTTATGTAGATTTTCCAATATCTTATCCAGGTACCCCAGGTTGGGGGAGCTGGTCTTCGTGGTTTCCTTGCAGGCCTGCAGTATGGCATTGAGTGAAAAATCCCATTTGTTATGCCATTTTTTGTAGAGTTCCAGTTCGGCTTTGGTAGGTGGGCGATGTATCCCAAGATACTTCAGCACCGCGCTGGTGTCCTGATAATATGATTCGCAGCTTTCAATGTATTCCTCGGCCTTTTGCAGGGTATTTATCCCGTCCTTAGCCCATTGCTCGGCCACCTTGTCCAGATAATTAATGCTTATCTTCGGTCCCTTTTTCGACAGATAAAAGCGTATCATCATAAGGACTACTTCTTTAGGCAGTTGAAGAACCTCCAGCCAATCGTATATTTTGAGGTATTCCTGCGGAGTTAAAAGCCTTTTATCAAAAATAAGCTGGAGGTTTTGGTTGAATTCCCTGTATTTGTATAGGACTTTTTCATTGCTTATGTCTCTGTTGTAAAGAATATCCTTTATATTGTAGTATTCAACCGAAAATTTTCCGTCTTCACCTTCGCTCGTTTTAAGGATCCCCTGCCTTTCCCAGTAGTAAAAAGCGTTTCTGACCGCTTCCTGCTCCATATCAAGGGCACGGGCGAAGCTTTCAATTGAGTTTTCGGCACAGTCTTTACAATAACACTGTTTAAGCCCATACAGATAAACTTTGACGAAGTCACCCGGAGCTTTTAGCATGAACTCCTGTATAAAGAGGTTTTCCACCGGAGTGATGTCAAACATATGGTAATTGTTTGAAAACATGCACAGGGCCATTTGGATCATCCTTTGTTGATGAATGTTCAAGCAAATAATATTCGCAGATTAATGATATCAATATTTGATGTTAATATCAATAAGCCGTTGCTACTATTTACTGCCAAGGAGGCAAATCTGCAGGCAGATGTTGGTTAAAACTTGTTTCTTCATTGATATTCTGCCGTATTTATAATAAATTTTTGTTCGCAAGGCACACCGATTTTTCCCATGACAAACCTCCTTGAAAACCCGGCCTTGTATCGTGTTGGCATATCTTTAGTATATCCTTTTGAAGGCAATTAATCCCACCTGTATGGCTGCATAGAGCTTTGGTTTGCGTGAAATCCGGCACCTTTCGAAAGAGACGGGACTCAAGCTAAATATTTTTTCGTGTTAAAATAAAAATTTTTGATTGACTGTGAAAATGAAGTGTATTATTATATAAAAAATAAATTATACTAATCATATAGGAATACTAAAATACTATTGCTTAAGAGAAAAACCATGGGAGGTTAGCGATGAGAAAATGAAAATATCAACCAAGGGCAGATACGGGCTAAGGGTGGTGGTAGACCTGGCTTTATACTCGAAAAGCGGTTATACGTCATCCGGCAACATAGCCGAAAGGCAGGGGATATCGGTGAAATACCTTGAACAGGTATTAAATGTGTTGAAAAAAACCGGTATTGTGAAGAGTGTAAAGGGAGCACGGGGCGGATATATGTTGGCCTGCGATTGTGCAACCACCACGGTGAGCGACGTTCTGCGAGTGCTTGAGGGTAATCTGTCGGTGGTGGATTCCTCTGAACATGAGAATACCACTGAGGATCTGATGGGAAGATTTCTTGATAAGCACGTTTGGAGCGAAATTGACCGGGTAATCAACGATACAGTGGATTCGATAACCATTGAGGATCTGGTAAGGGAATATAAGAGAATGATAGAATCAACTTCCCTTATCTATCATATCTAAGAATTTTTGAATTCAGAGGAGGTTGTTTTTATGGATGAAAGGAAACTGAAGTTTGATACTCTGCAGGTTCATGCGGGTCAGGTGCCCGATCCGGCGACAGGTGCCAGGGCCGTGCCCATCTATCAGACCACATCCTATGTTTTTAACGACACCGATCATGCGGCACGCTTATTTGCCCTGGAAGAAGCGGGAAACATATACACCAGGATAATGAACCCGACCACCGATGTTTTTGAAAAGAGGATGGCTGCTCTTGAGAAGGGAATTGGAGCCGTTGCCGTTGCCTCGGGGTCAGCAGCTGTGATGTATTCGATATTGAATATTGCATCTTCGGGAGACGAGATAGTTTCAGCCAGCACGTTGTATGGCGGAACCTTTAATCTCTTTAACTTTACCTTTAGCCAGCTGGGCATTAAGGTAAACCTGGTGGACCCCGATGATCCTGAAAACTTCAGAAAGGCGATAACCGACAAGACCAAAGCCCTATACATAGAAACCATTGGCAATCCGGGGATCAATATAATTGACATGGAGGCTGTGGCTAGAATTGCTCATGAGAATGGAATTCCCCTCATTGTTGATAATACCTTTGGAACTCCTTATCTGATAAGGCCTATAGAATACGGGGCTGATATAGTGGTACATTCAGCCACCAAGTTCATCGGAGGCCACGGTACATCCATCGGCGGGGTAATAGTTGATTCAGGGAATTTTGACTGGAAGGGCAGCGGAAGATTTCCTGGCCTGACACAGCCGGATCCCTCTTATCACGGACTTGTTTATTCTGAAGCCTTTGGGGCTGCGGCCTATATAGCCAAGATCAGGACTCAATGGTTAAGGGATACCGGAGCATGTATAAGTCCCTTCAATTCGTTCCTTCTGCTATTGGGCCTTGAAACCCTGTCTCTGCGGGTGGAGAAACACGTATCAAATACATGGAAGATTGTGGAGTTTCTGAAAGATCACCCGGCTGTTGCATGGGTAAATTATCCCAATCTGAAGGGCAATAAATATTATGATTTGGCACAGAAGTATTTCCCGAAAGGAGCGGGATCAATATTCACTTTCGGAATAAAAGGTGATATTGAAGCCTGCAAGAGGTTTATAAATGGTGTTGAGATATTTTCTCATCTGGCCAATGTAGCCGATGCAAAATCTTTGGTTATCCATCCCGCAAGCACCACCCATGCTCAGCTGTCCGAAGAGGAACAGCGGATTGCAGGAGTAACTCCCGACATGATAAGGATCTCGGTTGGAATAGAGGATGCGGATGACCTCATCCATGATCTGGATCAGGCTTTGAGAAAGGCAGTGAATGACTAGATATGACCATATCGACTAAAGGCAAATACGGAGTCAGAGCAATGCTGGATCTGACCTTGCATTCCCATGATACCGGTGTTCCGGCAAGGGCTATCGCTGAAAGGCAGAGCATACCGGAGAAATATCTGGAGCAGATCTTATCGATTCTTAGAAAGGCGGGCCTGGTGGAAAGTATAAGGGGACCTTCGGGGGGATATTTCCTTTCAAGGCCGCCCGAGCTCATAACTGTCGGTCAAATTCTGAGAGCGGTGGAAGGTGACCTTGCTCCGGTAAAATGCGTAAGACAGGACAAAAAGGGAGAGGGATGCAAGAGATCTGGCATATGCATAACCAAGTACGTCTGGGCCAGGGTAAGGGATGGAGTCAACCGGATAACCGACAGCATTACCCTTAAGGATCTGGCCGAGACATACGAAAAGGAAGTTCTGGAGGGCTATATGTACTATATCTAAAATATAAAATTTTAGGAGGATGATTGCAAATGGCAAAGATTGCGAACAAATTAACGGATCTTATCGGCAACACGCCGTTGTTGGAGCTGACAAACTATAACAGGGTTAATGAACTGGGGGCCCGTCTGATTGCCAAGCTGGAATATTTTAACCCCGGTGGCAGCGTGAAGGACAGAATTGGTTTTTCTATGATTGAAGATGCGGAAAGAAGAGGTTTGATAGACAAGAATTCCACCATCATAGAGCCGACTAGCGGCAATACCGGAATTGCACTGGCCTTCGTTGCGGCATCAAAGGGATACAGATTGATTCTCACCATGCCCGACACCATGAGCATTGAGCGCAGAAGTCTGCTAAAGGCTTTGGGAGCCGAGCTGGTGCTAACGCCCGGGGCAGAGGGGATGAAGGGAGCGATAAAAAAGGCAGAAGAGCTGGCGGCTAGCATTCCCGGCTCATTCATACCACAACAGTTCACCAATCCTGCAAATCCTGAAATCCATAGGAAAACAACCGCCGAGGAGATATGGCGGGATACCGACGGTCAGGTAGATATTCTGGTTGCAGGAGTGGGAACGGGCGGTACCCTGACCGGGGTCGGTGAGGTGTTAAAACAGCGAAAGCCCGATATCAGTGTTATAGCGGTAGAACCCTTTGATTCACCGGTGTTGTCGGGAGGAAAGCCGGGACCCCACAAAATTCAGGGAATAGGAGCGGGTTTTGTGCCAGATATTCTTAATACCGACATCATAGATGAAGTAATAAAGGTGAAGAACGAGGATGCTTTTGAAGCTTCCAGGATGCTTGCAAAAACCGAAGGTTTGTTGGTAGGAATATCGTCCGGCGCAGCCGCCTATGCTGCTACCCAGGTTGCGAGAAGGGAAGAAAACAGGGGGAAGATGATCGTAGTGATTCTGCCCGATACGGGTGAAAGATATCTGTCCACCGATCTATTTAGAGAAGCCTAAGAAGGGAGATTAGATATGCCGATAAAGATACCGAACGATCTTCCTGCTGCCGAAGAGCTGACCAGGGAAAACATATTTGTAATGTACGAAGACAGGGCTTTGCATCAGGATATCCGACCGTTGAATATTGTAATACTGAACCTTATGCCCAATAAGATTGTGACCGAGACGCAGATTTTACGCCTTCTGGGCAATACGCCTCTGCAGGTGGATATTGTGCTCTTGCATCCCAAAACCCATGTTTCCAAGAATACCTCCAGGGAACACCTGATAAAGTTCTACAATGTATTTGATGACATACGGGACAGTAAATTCGACGGAATGATAATAACGGGCGCTCCTGTGGAACATCTGGAATTTGAAGAGGTGGATTACTGGGATGAATTGAAGGAAATAATGGATTGGAGCGTTAGCCATGTCTTTTCGACCTTCCACATATGCTGGGGCGCCCAGGCGGGTCTGTATCATCATTACGGTATACCTAAATACCCCCTGCCTCAAAAGATGTTTGGGGTGTTCCCTCACAGGGTATGTAAAAAGCATGAAAAGCTGTTCAGAGGGTTTGATGATGTGTTCTATGTTCCCCACTCAAGGCATACCGAAGTGAGAAAAGAGGATATTGAAAAGGTTCCCGAACTGGAGATATTGGCGGAATCCGATGTAGCCGGGGTTTATGTTGTGGTTGCCCAAAATGGCAGGCAGGTTTTTGTAACGGGACACTCAGAGTACGATCCCCTCACCCTAAAGGCTGAATATGAAAGGGATATTGGCCGGGGGCTTAATATAAGCCTTCCAAAAAATTATTTCCCGGGAGATGACCCCGAAGCAGCGCCTGTTGTAAACTGGAGAGGACATGCAAACTTGTTGTTTTCAAATTGGCTTAATTATTACGTTTACCAAGAAACACCATATAATCTGGATGAAATTGGACGATAGGGCGCTGGATGGCTGAATAAAGGTATTGATTATTGAAGAAAGTAAGTGTATCATGGAAAAAAGGAAAAAAGGAGGTATTGGTATGGCACAGGTGACCAAGGATATGACCATTGCA
The DNA here is from genome assembly GCA_001513075.1 of Clostridiales bacterium DTU074. Lineage (GTDB taxonomy): Bacteria > Bacillota > Clostridia > Caldicoprobacterales > Caldicoprobacteraceae > DTU074. The sequence continues at coordinate 25,653 of LFSE01000045.1, forward strand.
CAGGTTCTGCAAATAGACCGCGGAACTGCATCGATTTTTATACGCCACGGCATGCATTGTCTGGGATGTCCTATATCAGCCGGTGAGAGCTTGGAAGAGGCGTCGGCTGTCCACGGGATTGATGTTGACGAATTGGTTAAGGCACTCAATGATTACCTGAACAGCAGGTAAGTTTATAGGTAAAAAGACCCTCCCTTATATAGGCTTGCCGTATAAGGGA
>LFSE01000133.1 GCA_001513075.1 Clostridiales bacterium DTU074
GACTATGATCGTGCCCTATATGAACATAGTACACGATCGCATTACCCTTGAGGTATTCAGAGGATGTACACGGGGCTGCAGGTTCTGCCAGGCCGGCATGATATACCGGCCGGTAAGGGAGCGCTCAGCATCAAGGCTTATGGATCTGGTCCGGGAATTAATCAGAAATACCGGATATGAGGAAGTTTCGCTCTCATCTCTGAGTACCAGCGACTATTCCCAGTTGGAAGAGCTGGTAAAACGGTTTATGGATGAATTTCAATCTCAAAAGGTGTCCTTTTCTCTGCCCTCACTTCGAATAGATTCCTTTACGCGGGAGTTCATAGAGGAAATGAAGAAAGTTCGAAAGGCGGGCTTAACCTTTGCCCCGGAGGCTGGAACGCAAAGGCTGCGGGATGTAATCAATAAGGGGGTAACCGAGGAGGATCTCATTCAAAGCGTGACCCAGGCTTTTGAATTGAGATGGGATACCGTTAAGCTGTATTTTATGATCGGTTTACCTACCGAAACCAAACAGGATTTGGAAGGAATTGCAGATCTGGCCAGGAAGGTAAGAGAATGTTATATGGCCGTTAACCGGGGAAGGAAAGCGCACAGGCTGAATATAACGGTGAGCACTTCTTCCTTTGTGCCGAAACCCTTTACCCCCTTCCAATGGGTGGCTCAGGATTCGGTGGAATTGCTCAGGCATAAGCAGGAATTGCTTAGGGACAAGCTCCGAATTAAGGGGGTTACCTATGGTTGGCATGACCCTGAGTTGAGCTATTTGGAGGCGGTGTTTTCACGCGGCGACCGCCGACTGGGGAAGGTGCTGCTTAAAGCATGGGAAAAAGGTTGTAAATTTGATGGCTGGGCGGAATGCTTTAATTATACGGCATGGCAGGATGCCTTCCGGGAATCGGGAATTGACCCCGGCTTTTATGCAAACAGGTCGAGGGACAGGCATGAGGTATTGCCTTGGGCTCATATAGATGTGGGAGTTACCCCGGCCTTTCTGTGGCGGGAGTACCAAAAGGCTTTAAAGGCTGAGCTGACTCCCGATTGCCGCGGTTTATGTCAGGGATGTGGTATAAACAGGTTGGAAGGTGGGCTGTGTCCATGAGAATGGTGGTTAAGTATTCCAAAGGGGAAAAGGTTAAATATATATCTCATCTGGAACTTATGCGGGCTCTGCATCGAGCATTGAGAAGAGCCGGCATCCCGGTGGCCTTTTCCCAGGGGTATAACCCGCAGCCTAAAACGGCATTTGCCATGCCTCTCTCGGTGGGTATGACAAGTGAAGGGGAGTACATGGATATCACACTTGAAGCTTATATGAAAGCCGAAACATTCTGCCAGCGGATGAACGATGTACTGCCTGATGGAATTCAATTGCTGAAGGCGGTAGAGGTTGATGAGTCCCTTCCGTCCCTGATGAGCCTGATCGACCGGGCCTTATATTTAATTACCCTGCCCGATCCGCCGGAGGATATGGACAAAAAGCTGAACAGCTTTCTGGCACAGAGGGAGATTATCGTCAGGAAGGACGGCAAAAGGGGAGAACGATTGATCAATATAAGGCCGATGATCTTACAGGCTGATATTATAAGCTCTCAGGGAAGGGAGACGGTTATAAAGGCTATGTTGAGCACGGGCAGCAGGGAGTACTTAAATCCTGAACATATGATAAAAGCATTTCTCACCTATGCGGAAGGGAATGATTCTGAGGCTTGTTATAAGATTCACCGCGTTGATATGTTTATTTCCGGAAATAACGGTTGTTTAACCCCTTTGGAACTGGGAAGAGGAGGATCAGTTTGGGTAAGCGGATAATAGTCGATGTACATTTTGATCAAATGCGTGTGGCCATTATGGAAGACGGAGAACTGGTTGAATTCTACATGGAGGATGAGGAAAACCAGGGCTTGATAGGGAACATATACCGCGGAAGGGTGGTAAACGTCCTGCCGGGAATGCAGGCCGCATTTGTGGACATAGGCCTGGACAAAAATGCATTTCTCTTTGTGGGCGATATCAATGTCGAAAACTCGGTTTTTGATTTTCACGATAACAATAATGAGGAGCCAAAGAAGATCAAATATCTGTCCATAAAGGATATTATAAAAGAGGGGCAGGAGGTAACGGTTCAGATCCTGAAGGAACCGATGGGGACGAAAGGTGCACGGCTGACCACCAATATTACTTTACCAGGGCGGTATGTGGTGTTAATGCCCACTTTAGACTATGTTGGGGTTTCCAGAAGAATCGATGACGAGGAAGAACGACGCCGCCTAAGGCAGATTGCCGAGTCCATCAAACCCCAGGGCATAGGGCTGATAGTGAGAACGGCTGCCAAGGATAAGAATGGAGAGGATTTAATACCGGATATTGAGATGCTGTGCCGGCTTTGGGAAAGGATAAAGGAAGAGGAGAAAAAGGGAGGAGCTCCCAGGCTGTTACATAAGGATGAGAGCTTGTTATATCGTACGATACGGGATATGTTTGATTTGGATGTGGAAAAGCTGATTATAAACGATTACCGGCAATATGAAAAGGTGCTGGAGCTTGTCAGGATGATTTCACCGTCGCTGGAAAACAGAGTGGAATATACGGATTTGAAAAGAAATTTGTTTGAGGTGTATGGAATAGAATCGAAAATTGAAAAGGCCATACAGAGAAAGGTATGGCTGAAAAGCGGTGGTTATATCGTTATTGATCCCACCGAGGCCCTGACGGTTATTGATGTGAACACTGGTAAGTTTGTCGGAAGGGCTAACCTGGAGGATACGGTGTTCAGAACGAATCTGGAAGCTGCTGAAGAAATACCCAATCAGATACGATTGCGCGATATAGGTGGAATTATCATTATTGATTTTATCGATATGGAACGGGAGGAACACCGCCAGAAAGTGCTTGAAGTGCTCAGCCAGGCGCTAAAAAAGGACAGGACAAAGACTCATGTGGTGGGGTTGACGGGTCTTGGCCTAGTTGAAATAACAAGGAAAAAGGTGCGCCCGCGCCTGTCTACGGCATTTTTAAAGCCTTGTCCGTATTGCAACGGCACCGGCAGGGTATATTCGGAAGCCTCGGTGATTGCCAAGATAGAGAAGGAATTGGAGCGATTGTTTGAAGGGAATCGGGCCTGGGGGGCATTGGTGGAAGTCCATCCAAGCGTTGCCAATGCATGGCTGGAAGATAAGAATGGACTGGAACAGCTGGAGAGTATTCTGAAAAAGAAGATATGCATTCAGGCAGATGATAACCTTCATGTGGAAGAAAGCCGCATACACCTTCTTCAGGGACCTGGGGATCTGGAGAAGACCGTCCGATTCTCCTGATGATTTATACCGATGTGGGGTTGAATTAATAAAGGTTTGACAGGGTTTGTTTACTGCTGTTAAGCCTTTTATTATTTTTGGTGAAATTCAGGTTTGTACTGACATGAAGAATATTGTTCTTAAAGGGATTGTTGCATCGAAACTGCAAACATCTCAATTGGGAGAAGATTATGGAAATCACCTTGCAGAAAGGTTTGCTTTGTTATATTCGTATAAATTTTGTGTTTAAAAATTAGCAAAATGGCAATTTTTATAGTATATTATTGATTTTGCGAATTAGCGGGTGTAAACTAAAAATAATTCATACATCAAATTTTAACATAAGAAGGAGTTATTATGTAAATATATGAAGAAGATGCAAAAAGGGTGTAGCAAAATATGATCCACTTGAAAGCTGTGAACAAATATTTATCCGAATATTTTGGTTTTGACTCCTTTCGTCCGGGACAACAGCAGGTGATCGAGAGCATATTGCGGGGGGACAGAACCGTTGCCATATTTCCTACCGGCAGCGGCAAATCGCTGTGTTATCAGCTTCCAGCGCTTATGTTTCCGGGAATTACCATTGTGATATCTCCTCTCATTTCTCTTATGAAGGATCAGGTGGATCAATTGAGTAAGCGAGGTATCCCCTGTACCTATATCAGCAGCATTGTATCCGAAAACGAGGTTACTACCAGGATACAGAATATGAAACAGGGGAAATACAAAATTGTATATATAGCCCCCGAGCGTTTTTATTCCCAGGAGTTTATAGATGCCCTGGAAGGGTTGGATGTTTCCTTCATAGCCATTGATGAAGCCCACTGTATATCCCAGTGGGGGCATAACTTCAGGCCGGCCTATCTGAAAATAAAGGACTTGATTGAGAAAACCGGGAATCCCATGGTGGCTGCCTTTACAGCTACCGCCAGTCGAAGGGTGCAACAGGATATAGTTCGTCTGCTGAATTTAAAGAACTGTAAAATATTTGTTGGCAGCTTTGATCGGCCCAATCTGGAATTCCGCGTAGAACGGCCCAGCAATAAGCAGATATATGTGTACAGATATATCAAAAAAAATATCGGGAAACCGGGTATAATTTATGCGGCAACCAGAAAGCATGTGGAGGACCTTTACCAGCTGTTACTAAACAACGGCATTTCGGTTGGAATGTACCATGCGGGTCTGAGCAACGAAGACAGAAACTTGGTCCAGGAAGCCTTTAGCAAGGGAAAAATATCAGTCATGGTAGCCACCAATGCTTTTGGTATGGGAATAGATAAAAGCGACATACGCTATATAATTCATTACAACATGCCAAGATCAATTGAGTACTACTACCAGGAAGTGGGACGGGCGGGCCGTGACGGGAAATTGGCCTCCTGTATACTGCTTTATTCCGAGTCAGATTACTATCTTAACCGATTTTTGATCGGCGGAAACTATCCCCCTATCAAACTGGTGGAAAGCATATATAACAGGGTTTGCAAAGCCGGCAGCGAGGGGATCAAGCTGGAAACCCTTGTAAAAAGCCATGGAAGCATATCCAAACAGCTTATTCACAGTTCGGTGCGCAAGCTGGTTGAATACAATTATGTGCAGATAAGGCGGGGAATTGTGTATCGATTTTTGCCGGGTAGGATGCTGGAACTCACCCAGGAAGATATTGACAAGCATAAACAGGTTGAGCTGGAAAAACTGGCGAAAATAATGGAATACTGTAACAGCAAAGGCTGCCTGCGTTCATATATACTGGAGTACTTTAATGAAACCCCTTCCTTTACCCGCTGCGGAAACTGCAGCGTTTGCGGCTCGGAATCGGATGGTACAAAGAAAGAGGCCATGGATGAATTGCTGACCAATATATTGACCACTGCCTCCCCGGATTCCGATTCCCGAACCTTAAATAAAGGGGATGAGGGCCTTCTCAAAAACTTGAAAGGGCTCAGGGGAAAGATTGCCCGAAGGACCGGAATGCCCGAAAACAAGGTTTTTGACGATGATATGCTTGAGATAATTGCTGCAGTGAAGCCGACGACCAGGAAACAGATGCTGAAGATCGATGGAATAGAGGATTTTAACGGCCAACTGTACGCCGATGAGTTTTTAATAGAGATACACCGGTATCTGAGAAAAAAAGCGTAGTACAAGCGTAGGAAAACCTATATTTCCAGTTTTTTATAGGAAGCTTCGGCCAGCGAATATAGAATTATAAGGCTGGGGATTAATAGTACCGCGGTACTGAGGCCAAGTATAACGTATACCCACCCTTCGGGAATGCCCAGGTTAAAAAGCAGTATTGACAGTCCTCCCCAACAGCCAAGTGCTATAAAGGTCAATAGGATACTGAAAAAGCCGTTGAGATTTTGCTTGACTGCTTCCTGAGGATCATTCCATTCCAGTTTGGGACGAAGTACGTCGATGATCAAGTTTAGTATATTAAGAAGGAAGCTTCCCAATGTGCCCAGTATAAGAATTACAAGCAGCCTTGTGAAAGGCAGTTGTAAGATAAAGGCAATTAGAGCGATGGTAACCAGAATACCCATTCCCGATATTGCCATTCCATGGAGCAGCTTGGCGGTAACCTGGTATTTCGGGGATACGGGTATTATTTTTGATATCCAGAATGTCCGGCCTTCCCGGGACAGGGAGGTACACGATACGATGTTGATGCTGGCTGTGAACAAAAGAAGCCCCAAGCTTCCAAGGGTAGCCTGAACGATAAATTGGGACTGTCTTGCCAGGGACAATATCTCCTGGGTTTCGCCGCTGGAGTCGAAATAAGGCATGAGCATGAGGAAGGGCACGATTATCATACCTGCCAGCCCGTTTATGACATATATGGGCGTTCTTATAAACAGCTTCCATTCCCTCCAGAACAGGGCCATTACCGGGTTTGAAGTTTCCTGCGTTTTCCGGTTTATTTGTTCCGCCGTAAGACTTCTTTTTTTGCGACTTATCTCTTGTCCCGACAGCAATCCCTTGTAGAAAATCCGATTTCCCAGCCAAAGCAGAAATATAAATGCCAATACCGAAACCAGTACGATCAATAGGAAGTATATCAGACCGTCAAGTCCCGTTTTGGAAAGGCTGTAGGTTCCCCAGAAAACGTGAGGAAGCTTCTCCCCTAACTCCTCTATAATATTAATTCGGGATGACAAGAGATCCCGGATAAACTCTTCCGGATTATCGCTGGATATCCGCTGTGTATAATAGTTCACCACAATCCAAAAGAACAGGCCGAGGAGGCTGCCTATAACAACAAGAAGGTCCTTGCTTTTGCGTACGTTAACCAGGCGCATGAGTATCAGCACGAATACCGAAGCAACGATCAGCGGAATGATAGGAGACAGCAGAATTATGAACACGCTTTTGAACCAGTATGATATGCCTGCATTACTTCCCACACCATATATAACTATGGAGGGGATCAGTACTGGCAGCAGTATCAGGTATTCATTTATCAATATAACCAGGAATTTGCAGCCCAGAATATGATATGGCTTTAACGGTAGAGGAACCAGGATATTGATATCGTCAGAAAAATAGAAGGCGGATATGATGTAGAGTATTCCAAACAAAAATATCATAAACTGGCCGGCAAGCAGGCCGACGGTAATCACGATTTCGGGGCTGTTGATAGCTGCTCCCGCCAAGTATATATTGTAAAGAATCATTGTAAAAAAAGCTGTAAAAAAGCCGCCGCCGATGATTATGGAAAGAAAAATCAGTATAGATTCCCACAGGCGTTTTTTCTCCTTTATAAATCGATAACGGAGGGCTGAAATCCCAAAGTTCACATTTAGACTGATTCTTAGTAAACTGATAAACTGCTTCATTGTTCCGTCAGCTCCAGAAAAATATTTTCCAACGTTTCCGCTTGCTCCCCGTGTCGCAGCTCTTCAAGGGTTCCGATGGCTATAAGCCTGCCCTTGTGAATTATACCGATTCGATCACATAATCGTTCGGCGACCTCAAGGATGTGGGTGGAGAAGAAAACCGTGTTGCCCCTGTCACAGTGTTCCCGCATAAGCTCCTTGAGCAAATGGGATGATCTGGGATCCAAGCCTACCATGGGTTCATCCATAATCCAAAGGGCGGGATTGTGTATCAGCGCGCCTGTGAGCACTATCTTCTGCTTCATGCCGTGGGAATAGCTCTTTATCAAATCGTTTGCAGCATCAGCCAGTCCAAACATATCCAGAAAATAATCTATTCTTTCCCTCTTTACATCCGAAGGTACCTGATAGACGCTCGCCATGAAGTCAAGATATTCCAGACCAGTCAACCGATCATAAACCATCGGCGAATCAGGCACGTATCCGATACTTCGCTTTGCTCCAATGGGGTCTTTCTGATTATCAAAGCCATTTATGATAATACTGCCTTCATCCGGATTTAAAAGTCCCACCATCATCTTTATTGTGGTGGTTTTTCCGGCGCCATTTGGCCCTAAAAAGCCGAATATCTCTCCTGCTTTAACATGAAGATTAAGGTTGTCTACGGCTTTGACCCCACTCCGGTTGTAACTCTTGGACAGGTTGCTTATTTTTATCACCGTTAAAGCCTCCTTTTCAAAACTATTATAATTATATCAGCTCCCAATTGGGTTTACAATCGTGTCTCGGATGAAGGAGATTTGTTTTTTAATCTTTAGTGTGCTATAATTTGGACAAATCTGAAAATACGCGTGTTTAGTAATATTAAGAAATCAAACATAGAAGGGTTTTGGAGAAGTCAATCAATAAAGAGGGTGGGATTGTGTTCGAATTATGGGGGAAAAAGGACGAGGAGAGGTTCTTTTTAGAATCGTTGAAAACGTATGCGGCTCCAGAACAGCTTTTTTATTCGACGGCAGATGGAAAGTATTTAGCATATTGGCCTAAAGGCTATAAAGGTCGAAAGACAACGTTGCAGAGTAGAAATGCCTTGATCGGTACTTTTACTGAAAAATGGGTTGCTACCTTGATAAAAAATATAGTTGGTTCGAAAAATATATATGTTGTGCAAGGGGCTGTTTGTAATAAGATCGGCTTAACATCAGTCTCCCCAGCCGATGTAATTATTTCAAGATCTAATGAGCAGCAACAAACTCCTGAGATATCTTATTAATTATTGAGGTCAAAATGTCAATTGTATGGAATTGGCAATATATTGATAATAATAAAGTTATTTGCGTTGGGGATTATAGAACACATCAGGGTAATCCGGGGTTATTACGCTCGGATTCAATGTTAAAGGCTATTGGTAAAAGCATTAATATAAGGGTATCAAGTATAGAATCTTCAAAAATACCGATCATAATAATTGGTAATACTCCAATAACAAAAAACTACATGGAGAAAGTTGATAGATTGAAAGTATCCGGTATCATTCAAGGATTCTGGTCATTGAATCCGACACCGTTAGATGGTTATGGAAGTTTAAAGAAAACTAAAAAATGTGGGTTTTACAGATTTGACAATTATAAAGAACTAAGTGACAGTATTTCTAAAATACTCTCAGAAGAGAGAAATTTCTTCTCAAGTATGAAAAGCGATAGAGAATTAGGACAAATAATTGAGATAGCAAACCGACAAAAAACATATGAAGAAAAGGCACAAATGTTTTTAAGGCTTATTAGGGAGTGATATTAGGTTTATGAGTGATAATAACATTAAACGGTTTTCTACAAAAACAAGTGCATTTGGGACTCCTGGTAGAATTAATCATGATT
>LFSE01000031.1 GCA_001513075.1 Clostridiales bacterium DTU074
AACTAATTTCTCTGGAATAACCACCGTTCCGTCTTCCTGCTGGCAGTTCTCCAGAACAGCCGCCAACGTCCGGCCTACGGCCAGCCCCGAACCGTTCAAAGTATGAACATATTCAGGTTTATCTTTAACACTCATCCGATACTTTATCTCAGCCCTGCGCGCCTGGAAATCTTCAAAATTGCTGCACGACGAGATCTCCACATATCTGTTATAGCTGGGCATCCAAACTTCAATATCATATTTTTTTGCCGCCGTAAAGCCAAGATCAGCGGTACACATAAGCACCACCCGATACGGCAACTCGAGAAGCTGAAGGATTTTCTCCGCATCATTAACAAGCTTTTCCAGCTCATCATAGGAGGTCTCCGGCCTGACAAACTTGACCAGCTCTACCTTGTTAAACTGATGCTGCCGGATAAGGCCCCGCGTATCCCTTCCGGCCGCTCCCGCCTCTGCCCTGAAGCATCCGCTGTAAGCCACGTATTTCAACGGCAACTTATTCCCATCGAGTATCTCTTCCCTGTGCATATTGGTAACCGGCACCTCCGCTGTGGGGATGAGAAAATAATCGGTCCCTTCGACTTTAAAGGCATCCTCTTCAAATTTAGGCAACTGACCGGTCCCTATCATGCTCCTGCGATGAACCATAAACGGAGGAAACACTTCAACATAGCCGTGCTGAGCGGTATGCACATCCAGCATAAAATTTATCAATGCCCTTTCCAACCGTGCTCCCAGACCGCGGTAGAAAGTAAATCGGGACCCGGTTACCTTCCCGGCCGTGCCGAAATCAAGTATACCAAGCTCTTCCCCTATATCCCAGTGAGCTTTGGGCGTAAATGTAAACTCCTTTGGTTGGCCCCATCGTCGGATTTCAACGTTCTGCTCTTCCGAATCTCCTTCCGGCACAGAGTCGTGGGGCAGATTGGGAATGGTAAGAAGTATTTCATTTAGCTGCTGTTCCAGCTCTCTAATTTTATCATCATATTCCTTAATGGTGTCAGAGACCTGCTTCATCTCCTTTATGATCTCATCTGTATTCTTTTTTTCCTTTTTATATCTGGCAATCTGTTGGCTTACAATGTTTCTCTTATTCTTTAGTTTTTCAACTTCTCCAATATAAGCCCTTCTCCGGGCATCCAGCTCCAAAAATTTATCCAGATCCACATCCTCTTTCCTTCTTGACAGTTTCTGCTTAACAAGATCGGGATTTGTCCGTATCAATCTCGGATCCAGCATAAACAACACCTCCGAATTTATTGAGCAAATTTGTCCCCAAAAACAAAAATTCTCATCTCAATACATCAGAGACGAGAATAAAATCCCGCGTTGCCACTCTGGTTGAGGAACAAGCCTCCACCTCATTTGCCGTATAACGGTTCGGCACCGATGAAGCCTACTACCAGTTCAGCTCACAGCTCCGGGACGGATTGGGCGGCAACCCCCGCCGGTTTACACCCACCACCGGCTCTCTTAAGAAGGTTCGTCCGCTTACTATTTCCCTTCATAGCTTTGCTTTTATTATAACCATATTTCTCAATTTATGCAACCGTTTTGCCAAATATTAGACCTGTTACAGATAGCTATCCGGCCGCTACTGGCACAGCAGGTAACCCTTTTCCTTCAAAGCTTTTTCAATCCTGTCCAGTATAAGAGGGGTGTCGGCTTCAATGGTATGGAGGTGCACTCCCTCGGTCAAAGCACATAGTGGTTCGGCCTTTTCCCTTTTCATAATCTCGATAAAACAGCGAACATCGCTCGGCGATTTAATCATCAATTGAGCTTTGAATTCTCCGTACACCTTGTGTTCCACGCTAACATCCAATACGGCCCCGCCCAAATCCACTATCGTCATCAGCTCATCTTCTATGCCGTCATCCTGGTGNNGCTATGCCGTAATCCTGGTGTCTGCAGGCGATAACCCGCCGGTAGCGTTGAGGATATACATTCTTTGAAAGTATATAACCCTGGGGAGTGGCAATTATATCATTTCCAGCCGCCCTGAGTATGGCAATATCCTGAACAATAACCTGCCTGCTTACACCCATCAAGGCTGCCAAATAAGAACCTGTCACCGGCTTTTCACTTTCACCGATGATTTTAAGAATGGCCCGGCGTCTTTCGTCGGCCAGCATATCCTTACCACCCTTTTCAACACAATAGTTACATCATCAAATATTATACACTTAACAGCAATTAAATTCACCATTATTATTTATTATTCTCCCTTTTGCCGATAAACCCATATTATACCAAATGCAAGGTTGAAATAGTATAACCACACAATTGTGTAACAAAGCAAGGAGCTAGCCCTTACTAAAATTAATAATAATGCAACAAAAAATGTCAGGGGTGCCTTATAAAGACACCCCCTTAGCCTCAATGCTTTATTGTAGTATTTGGCATTTAAACGCTAGCTGTACCCAACCACTCCATCGCTTTTAACGCTTTTTTATGGCCACTATCCTATTCCGCCAGTATTACCATAGGCCTCCAAGGCTGAATGGACGGAACCGGGACACAAAGGCCCTCCCTGTCCGCTTTAACCGGCAAATCCGTGCAGGAACCATTCGGATTCAATATAACAGCACGGGTCATGCTGCCCCGCAACAGGAGTTCGCAAGGTTGTGATGAATCAAGGGATGCATTTATCAGCAGGACTGCCGCTCTCTTCCCATCGCCCCGTATAAACGGAGCAAGCCGGGAAACGGAGGTGGGAGCCGGCCACTTTATGGATAAGGGACTCTCCATCCATTGGGCCAGGGATTTGAATTGCCACAGCTTGTATGGATGTCCGAGGAAACGCCAGGGGGAATAACCGCAAACGGCTACCCTCCCCCCAAGCTCATTTTCATAGATCGTCATACAGGGCTTATACTCCACATCATAGGCATCCACCGAAATAGCTAGGGCTTCAACCCCATCATCCAAGGGTAACAGATCATAAGCGGGATCAAATATACCAAAGCGTTCATATCCGGCAAACGGTCCGTTAAAAGGATGATGGGTACAGCGTTCCCGGGCAAACATACGGTAATCCCCGGCTTTTACTCCGGCCCACTTTGCCAACCCCCTGGCAGTCAACACCTTAAGGGCTTCAACATCCATCAAAACTCCCTTGCTGAAGATCTTTTTGAGTTCTTCATCCGACAGCGTCTCAATGATTTTTCCGGCCAGGAGCGTGCCACAGGCCGCATCAGCATCCGCTGTCAAAGGCAATCCCATCTGTCCTACCTGCTGGGGCTTATCGACGGCGTAGTCAGGATTATTCTCCCGGAACCAGCCTCCTTCAGTGCAGTCCATTCCCGCCATCAGAAAAATATTGTCAGCCGGACGGAAGCCCTGCCATGGCAGGTCTTTCACAAAATCCACATAGCGCTCCCATGCAGGACGCATCCTATGGAATTCATCTATCTCGCGCCGGTATGCGTCAAACATCCGGGGATCTCCCGTACTGGCGGGAAAGGGCAGGTGGTTGAAGGCCACCCCGTTACAACCGGCTGCCAGTGCCAGCCAAACCTCGTTTATACGGGTTTGAACCGCCTTATCCAAATAGGCACAAGGATAGCTTTCCTCCTCATATAATACATCGACGGTATGAGCAGGATAACGTACCGTCTGCCGGCCTACTTCCATCGCCTTATAAAGCATTCCCTCCGGCCGGTCGTCCCAGTAAAAGCCATGGCCCGGCCTGCCTCTTCGGGATCGCAGAACGGCCATGCATTTTTCTATGAAGTCTCCCGAATAAGTGGTATGGGTAGGGCCAACCGTCATAAAGGGCGTATCGATGGAAGGATCAACCGAATCAACGGCTGCCCTCGCCTCTGCACAATAGCGGGCCAACCGGTCGGCACCATACGCCGACCATTTGCGACGCAATTCCCGGTTCTCCGGAGCATTTAGGGCCGCCACCAGAACTTCCCGCGACGAGAACCGGCCACCTTCAAAACCGGCTACGCAACGTTGGCAGAAGCAGGGATAGGGCACACCATTGAGGTGGGTAAAGCGGGTATCATCATCCACCCATATGAAGTCGGGGGCCGCTTTTGCCGCAAGGGTATATTTCTCCCGAGTATAAGCCAGAAATTCGGGAGATATAGGGCAGGCGATGCTGTCCTCCACCGAACCGTCCACACCAACCACCGGCGGAAACGGCATAGGGGGCCGCAGCGGTGATTTCTCATAAGCAGCACCGGAACCAAAGGTCGGCCAGAAATTAATGCCCACCGTTATTCCCCTTGCCCGTAGAAGTTCGGCCCTTTGTTTAAAAATCTCCAGCAGTTTTGCAACCCGGTCCAGCGGGTCATACACATAGTTGGATGGTTCCGCGATGAAAAGAGCCATTTCATCCACCACATTCCCGTGGCGTTGCAAAAGATTAAGAAGTGCATCAAATTTGGCGTCATCCTCCCATATACGATCACTGACACGCCAAGCAATTTTAAAGGGTGCAGGCATAATATTCCCTCCCACTTTTGAATTTGTTCTGAGAATTCTCCTGAGATGACATATGAATATTAAATCAAGCATGGATTGTTATATGTGCTTTTTCTATTATAGCAGCTGGAATCCGCCTTGCAATACGTTGAATAACACCAAGCTGTCAAACTTATTGAGCATATGCCATAATCTGAAGGTAATGAAAGTCCGACTTTCATCCGCATTCAAAAGCCAGAGGAGCCAGCCTTTGTTATTGGATTCAACGGCTTGATCTGTATAACAGGTAGGAGAAATGACAATGAGATACTGGAACGGTCAAAAAAGCGATGATGGCAGCATCCATTGTTTGGGCAACGGAAAGATATGACGATCTGGGAACGGGCCCTCAAGTTACCCAGGTATTCGGGCCTCTATTTTTTATCATTGCTGATTTTGTTTGCTATTTTATTTTTGATTTGCTTTAAAAGAGCCATTATCTCATCGGGGTCCATTTCAACGGTTGAAGCAATATATTCAATGGGAAACATGCAATAGTATTTCAGTATTATAATTCTTCTTTCCAAAGGCTCCAGCTTGTTTATAATATTTACTATTCTGTGTTGAATTTCCTTTTTGAAAAAAAGCTCTTCAGCTATATCCATATTAAACGATACAGAATCTCTGTAGACCTTCTCCCGGCTTTTTTCAACGCTCTTTATCTTTAAATATCTCACACACTCATTTCTTATAAAATCGTAAACGTATGGTATAACCCGGCTTAGATCCCTGCACTCTTTATATGTTTCATAAGCAAACAGGAAAGCCTCTTGAACTACATCCTGGGCAGTTTGCCTATCTTCCAATATGGCATGGGCATATTGCATGAACTTATCATAGCTATCCATAAAAATGCTTTGAATTTCTTTTATGTCTTTGGGATTCACTTTATCCAGTTCTCTTCTATTCATGGTCATCCCCATTTCAAACTCGTACTTTCTTGCTGCACATATAACTTTTGCATCTTTAACGACTAAAAGTCAGAATGATTGCACAGACTAACCCTGAAAAGAACTCTTGACTTAGGGAGGTACAATAATGAAATCAGCTCACAGGCTGTCTCTTCTCATATATTCCTTCATTTACATAGCACTGATGCAAAATATCGATATCATACCTGACGGCCCCAAACCGGTTCAGCTAATCCATATAAAAGCTTCCACAAATCACAATGAAAAAGCCTCTGTTGAATCCGGTTACATAGCTGAACCCCCGATCAATATGGATGATCATATGCGCCTTCATTTGGATGAATTCCGGACCAATGTTAAAAAATTATGTGATGCGTATCCCGATTCAGTGTTTACCTGTCTTCCCGCAGCAAAAAATGAAATTGCTCTAACCTTTGATGACGGCCCTGATCCCCACATAACTCCTCAGATTTTAGAGATTTTGGAAGAGTATAACGTAAAGGCAACTTTTTTTGTAACAGGTGAAAATGTGAAAAAATATCCCGGAATAGCGAAAAGAATTGTAAAAAATGGGCATCAGCTTGCCAATCACAGCTGGAGTCACCAAAGGCCTACCTCAATTATCCCATACGATCTGTTGGATGAAGCAAATAAAGCTCAACAAATAATTGAGGAAGAATACCTCAGCAGCAAATTCTTCCGACCGCCCTATGGTTTGGTTACACCCGAGCAAATGCAGTTGCTCAAAAAACATGGCTACATTGTAATCATATGGTCTGTTGATTCAATGGATTGGTATGTTACCAGTGCTATTGAAATCCAGAAATGCGTCCTCGATAAAGTACAGGCAGGTGCAATTGTTTTAATGCATAGTGCAGGAGGTCATCATGGGCGTAAAGCGACCATACAAGCGCTTCCTCAAATAATAACGGAACTTAGAAAAAGAGGATATCAGTTTGTTACACTAGACCAAGCTTTTAATTTTTGATATCCACTCCACCAGCTATAACCATGCATTTAATTCTAAGTGTTTTCTCATCCATTCCCGATAAAGGCGTATAATCGGTCTTATTATCCCACCCCCCAATGAGAGGAAAACCCGTCACCTCAACTTTCCAGTGTTTGGGCACCCTTATATCTATTCCTCCGAACATAACCACCAAATCCAAGGTAGCATTTTTCTCTGCTATCTCAGCATTCTTAAGATCCAGCTCTATGCCCCCGAACAGGGCTACGGCGCTTCCGCCTTTGAAATTGCGGGATTGGAGTCGGGCATTCACTCCGGAAAAAGCTGCAAAATAATCCACATGGTCCCGATTATCAACGGGTAAACCGGCTTTGAGGCCATCAACCAGGATAAATAAACCAATAATAATCAGTACAGCAGGCCAAATATAGATGCCCCAATCGTCCGGTAAAAGGCCGTGAATCTTGCAAAGAATAAAACCTCCGATCAAAATCAATAATAAACCTCCCTTTGAAGCACCTTTACCCTTTATCAGCTGATATAGGCCCAAAAGGACAATCAAGAGCGGCCACCATTGACCAATGCTAATAACATCCATCTTATGCAATAAAAGACCAAGACCTAGCAAAATAAAAAGGATTCCAAGCATATACCTGCCTCTCATTCCTATCCCCCCTCAAAATCTGTCCCTACTTGACCGGTTAACTGTAAATTGTTCCTAAAGATTATTATCAGTTTATTCCAAATAAAAGCAATAGTCAATAGAAATGGATTAATTATAAGTCCACAATAATCGCCTAAATTCACCCGTTATATGCTCGTTACCAATTCATCTGTATACCAAAAAACAATGATTTGTTCCGTCCAATTTTATCAATTTTGCAAGTTTGAATTGTCAAAATTGTATTGAATTTATCCCTTGTTTGTGCTAACATTAATTTTGAATGTTTTTTTAATATGCTGTATCCGGGTATATATAAATTAA
>LFSE01000117.1 GCA_001513075.1 Clostridiales bacterium DTU074
CGTATATAAAACAAAAATGCCTGCCGTTTCCATCCTGCTCTCCGCTTCACTGGCAGCCCTTATTGGTTATGCTTTTTTTAAACAAAAACAAAAACACTTGAGAAAAAAGCATCGGGAAAAATGGGAAAATGCCGCAAACGAATACAGGCTGAAAGGCTTGCTAAACCTTACCCATCAACAGTTTAAATGGACTCTGGCTAAAACGCTGTTCCGCAGCAGAAAATTCGAAGATATTAAAGTTTTAAAAAATTACATCAAAGCAAACCATAAAAATGAAAAAATTTTAATTGGTTTTTATCATGTTCCTTACACCCAATATGTTCCTGCCCGCGAGCTGTTTAGATTTTCAAAGCTGATGATGCATTACGGCTACAAAACTGGGCTTTTCTTCAGCAGTTCGGCTTTTGATGACGCATGCCATCGGGTGGCTCAGGATATTCCCGGTGTTACCATTCACCTGGTAGATACAACCGCATTGATCCACCTGATGGAGAGAACGGGCGTGTTCAATGATCAAAAAACCATCGACAAATATTTAAACAGCAAGATCAAAAATTACAAACTTCAAAGAAAACAAAGCCGAAAACAACTATTACCCAAGCCAAAAAACGCAAAGACCTACACTGTATACGGCGTACTGCATCTGGGGGCGGCTTTTGTATTCCCTTCCTATTTCATGTACTTCTTCATAGTTGCCCTGTTTTTCGTCATGCTAGGATTGCTTGTTTATATAACTTCTCAGGCAAAACGGCGCAATTCAAAGAAATATGATGCCGGGAATCATATATTACTGTAAAAGGGTATGTCCCGATTCGGACATACCCTCAATGTCTTATATCATTCATTCTCCATTTCCTTGCGGTTCTTTCTTCTGTGTCGTTCATACTTCGGGTCACCTTTCTTCCAGCCGGTTCTTGTCTTTTCCACAACTACCATCCTGGAACTGTCAATGACAAACTCACCCTTAGCAGCGCAGTAGTACATGGTCTGACCCATCTTACAGTTTTGGCATTCAATGCACTCCATAGCCGCTCTTTTGACCCCCTACTCGTTTTTTTATGATTTTTCTCATATAAACCCAACCTTCTTCATTCAACATAATCGAATTCGATATCGTTAATGCGAACGGTATCGCCTTCTTTAACCCCTTTTTCCCTCAGAGCATCAATGATCCCTCTCCTTCTCAACGCCCTCTGAAAATACTGGAAAGAATCATCATCGTTCAGGTTGACGCTAGCCAGTAATCTGTCAACAGCCGGACCCGAAACAACATAAGCTTCACCGTCAAAAGTAATCTCAAAGGGCTGTTCGTATAAATAACTGTCTACAATCTCTTCCTCATCCTCTTCAAAGGATTCCTCTGGAGGAAGTTCATTCAGCATTTTTACGATTTCCCAGAGCAATTCCGCAAAGCCCTGCTTTTGCACGGCAGAGATCGGTAATATTTTAACACCCCTCGGTTCCAAATACTCCTTTAGCTTCTCAAAATTCTTTTCCCACCCCGGAATGTCGCATTTATTTGCAGCTACCACCTGAGGGCGTTGTATTAACTTGGAACTATATGCTTCCAATTCCTTATTTATAATATTATAATCCTCAACGGGATCCCGCCCTTCCATGCCAGATACATCCACAACATGGATCAGCATGCGGGTCCGCTCTATATGCCGGAGGAAATCATGTCCCAGACCGGAGCCTTTGTGTGCCCCTTCTATCAAACCGGGTATATCGGCAAGTACAAAAGAATGTTCTCTGTCGACCTCTACAACTCCAAGATTGGGGGTCAAGGTGGTAAAGGGATAGTTGGCTATTTTAGGGCGAGCAGAAGTGAGAACGGATAATATGGTAGATTTACCTACGTTGGGAAAACCGATCAAACCTACATCGGCAATAGATTTCAGCTCTAAGAGTACCCAGCGCTCTTCTCCTTTGCTTCCCGGTTGAGCAAATCTGGGTGCCTGGCGTGTGGAGGTTGCAAAACGAGCATTTCCCTTGCCGCCACGTCCGCCGTGGGCTAAAACTTTTGTTTGGCCATGGTGCCTCAAATCTGCCAGAACCTTTCCCGTCCCGATATCCTTAATAACGGTGCCGGGGGGAACTCTGATATATAGATCCTCGCCATTTTTGCCCTTTTTGTTGTTTCCCCCACCGTTGTACCCTGACTCGGCTTTATAGTGTTTTTTATAGCGAAAATCCATAAGGGTGTGCATACCCGAATCCACAATAAAGATCACATTACCGCCGTCTCCCCCGTCACCACCATCCGGACCGCCACGGGGAACATATTTTTCACGGCGGAAGGAAACCGCGCCATTCCCTCCGTCACCGCCCTTGATGAATATCTTGGCAATATCTACGAACATTCCATCACCTGCAACTGAATTATATCAATATTATATGCAATAATTACAGATTTTCAAGCTTTGTCAAAAAATTTGTGGTAATCTGATGAATAAACGGATACCGACGGTTTTTCGTCAGCAATATCGTATTATGCCGCAGGCCAGCCGCCTTCCCGAATTACCCGCCGGCTGAGAACGATAGTCATCCGGACTTTCGTGAATGATAACCGAACAGCCCACCACATCCCAAACTCTAAATTTGTTTGTAAAAAATGTCATCCTTGCATAGCCGTTATTTGAAAACAAAACCGGAAAATCACCAGCATGGTTACCATGAGGCTGTCTGGTTGGATTCCAATGTCCTCCGGCATCTTTAAAGGGGTCCTCGGAATCTCCCACCCGACAATTCCCGAACTCATGAATATGAAAGCCATGAGGTCCAATCGGCTGTCTACCGGAAGATGCGGGCCGATACTCCGGAAGCCCAATAACCTCCACATACACCTCGGTACCCCCCGGTACGTCCGAAAAAATAACGATTCCTCTGATATTGGGAGCCAAAGGACCGCCCTTTATGTTTGCAACTGCTTTATCACTATAATTTTTAAACATATCGGTTCCCCCTTACAATTCTATAAATATCCTTTTTCATTCTATGTAAGGGACAACCAAAATGTTAAAAAGACCTGTTTTAAACAGGTCTTCTGTAATCATCATACCAGTGTTTACTGCTGCATTGCAGCTACTTGCATCTTTTCAGCAGGGTATACGCTCACCCTCTTCTTTTCCTTTCCCAGTCTTTCAAACCTTACAAATCCATCAACTTTGGCAAAGAGGGTATCATCCTTACCCAAACCTACATTGATTCCCGGATGAATCTTGGTACCCCTTTGTCGAACCAATATATTGCCTGCCAGGACAAATTGTCCGTCTCCTCTCTTAACACCAAGTCGTTTAGCTTCACTGTCACGCCCGTTGCGGGAACTTCCCACACCCTTTTTTGAAGCAAAAAGCTGAAGATCTATCTTAAACATCTAATTCAACCTCCTTTCTTCAACCCGGATATAATCGCCATAGCCTTCTTCTATGCTTTTCAGACCACACAGCATGGTCTCCAATATGATGTTTATTTTTTCATTCTGATCGCCGGAAAGCCCGGCAGGTATAACACATGTGGCTTTGCCGGCCTTTTGCCTGTATTCAATCTTAATGCCCAATATTTCGGTCAATCCAATGACAGCCGTCTGAACAATCGCAGAGACAGCGGCGCAGACTATATCCTTTCCGTACTCAGAATAACCCGCATGACCGGACACTTCAAAACCCACTATATTTCCCGATGCCTCTCTGTCCACTACGACACGTATCATGGTAAAACCCGCTTTTACCCGCTTATCTTTGTAATTCTAATCTGGGTATAAGGCTGGCGATGCCCCTGCTTCCTGCGGTAATTCTTCTTCGGTTTGTATTTGAACACGATGATCTTTTTATCCTTACCGTGCTTAAGAACCTGGGCTTCAACCTTTGCCCCTTCCAACACCGGCGTACCTACTCTTAGCCCGTTATCATCGCTTATTGCCAGTACTTCGTTAAATTCAACGGTGGAGCCTTCCAGTGCATCCAGCTTCTCCACATTTAAAATATCGCCTTCATAAACACGGTACTGCTTACCGCCGGTTTTTATAACAGCGTACATGCTGCACACCTCCTCTGACCAGTCTCGCCGGATAGTGGTACCAGCAAAGGATTTACACCACATCCGAGCGGCTCACACACTCGCTTATTGTAACATATTGCAGACCAGATTGTCAATTTTGAAAACCGATTTTTTCTCTGTTGATAAGGTTTTGGCATCTTCAGGCCCATTTCAAGAGGAGATCTAGTGTAGAGCACATAAATCTATACAATTATAGTCTTAATATTCTTACCCGCCTTCGCATCCTCAATGGCTTCATTGATTTTATCAACTTGATATTCTTTAGCAAGTGATAAAATACGGGAATGAAGCTGCGGATTATTCTGTAAAAAGCCCAGATACGTTTTTATGTCGGAAACGGAATACTGGGATGAACCAATTATGCGAAGCGCTTTAAATGTGATCAATTGTGGGGATATTTCCACATTTCCGCTGTCGGAATACTGACCGGGCACCAGATATACACCCCTGTTACGCAGTATATCCATCCCCTGTACTACTGCTTTTGGATTTCCTGAAGCTTCAATAACCACATCTGCTCCGAGACCGCCGCTTAAACTTAACACATGATTTGTAACTGCATCAACGCCCATTTTATCAAGACTTAAAACCTCACTTGCTCCAAACTTTTTAACAATTTCCTCCCGTTTAGGGTTGTATCTGGCGGTAATTGCAACTATATTTCTAATCCCCAAAGAAGCCATATAAATGACGGCAAAAATACCGACCGGTCCCAAACCTTGAACCACCGCAAGATTTGCTTTTTCAATGCCGCAGTTGGCGCGGTTGGCCAGCTCAATCGCGTGCACCACCGTCGGTCCGGCACATGCAAAAACGCAGGTCATCTTCGGGTCAAGCTCTGCAGGTATTTTTACAAGGTTTGCAACAGGTGTATAATTGTACTCTGCGTAACCTCCGTATAAATGGGGGGGCACTTCAGGATTTTCGCTGTTTGTAACCTTCATATTTACACAGTTTGCATCATCTCCGCTTCGGCACAACAAACACTCCCCACACGGGCAGGCTATATACACAATCACATTGTCGCCCGGACGAATACCGTATTCTTTGCTATCTTCTTCGGCAATCTCCTCAATACACCCTATAAACTCATGTCCGATGATAGCCGGCGTTTTAACCGGAATTTTACCTCTGTGGATATGAATATCTGTACCGCAAACCCCGCTGGCAATCAGCTTTAGCTTTGCCATGCCCTTAGGAGGCGAAGTCAGCTCGAATTCCCTTATTTCAAAGGGTTTATTAATTTCATTCATCACAGCTGCTATGGCCTTTTTCATCTTAAATCTTTCCTTTCCTCATTATAATTATTTATGTTTGACGCTATTAAAGGATTAAATTCCGTGTCTGTATAAATACGGAGTTCCAATTCGTTTACATGCCGATATCGTCAAACAAAGGTTTATAATCTCTAATCCATCACAATGTCTACGCCGTAAAAGGAAAGCGTTACACATTTGTCCTGCTCTGCAGCTTTCTTTAATATAAACGAATATATTCGTTGGTTGGTGTGATTTTACCATTCAATTTTGGTGCCAAAATCATTTTTAAACACTTCCAGAAGACTGTCCATCTTTTCTTTATCAGGAGGATGGGTGTCTCTATAGGGGTAATATATACCTAGTGAATCATATTTGCTGCTGCCCAGACGATGGAAGGGCAAAAGATGAACATTTTTCACCCCTGCTTTTTTCAAGATTTCGCATAAATTAATGCAGTAAGCCGGACTGTCGTTATATCCCGAGATTATTGGGATTCTGGCTGTAACTTCAGCGCCATCTTTCACCAGACGCTCCATGTTCATAACCGTCAGTTTAAGACTGCCACCGATCTTTCCCCGATAATCCTCTTCGCTTGCTCCTTTTAGATCATAGTAGAAGCTATCTACAAAAGGAATTACCTTTTCAAATTCTGAATAATCCACATTTCCAGCAGTATCAATAATGACCGAAATACCTTTCTCCTTGCAATTCTTTGCAACAGCGGCACAAAAATCTGCCTGCAGCATAGGCTCCCCGCCCGACAGGGTGACACCGCCGCCCGATGCCTCGTAAAAATCAATATCCTCATATAAATAATCCAATACCTCTTTCAATGTTTTTACAGTACCGCTAAGCCTCAGTGCATCCGAAGGACAGGCCAGTACGCATTTCCCGCTCAACCTGCAGCGGGAACGGACAAAAATATGTTGCCCCTCTTTATCCCCATGGGCACCGCTAGGACATGCTTTGACGCACAGTTTGCAGTTTCTGCAGCGCTGCTTGTAAAAAAGAAGAACGGGGCGCCTTGGTATGGCTTCAGGATTATGACACCAGGGGCACCTGAGATTACAGCCCTGGAAGAAGATGGTTGAGCGGATACCCGGGCCGTCTCCCGTGGAGAAATGCTGCATATTGCTGATTAATGCAGTATACCCCATGTCATTATTCATGCTCAGTACGCTCCAGTATATCGTTTTGAACACTTCTATCCAGGCATGTGTAATATGCGCTGAAACCGGATACACGTACAACCAGATTTTTATAATTCTCCGGATGTTCCATTGCATCAATCAGAACGTCACGGGACACCGAATTAATCTGAATCTCCTGGCCTCCCTTTCTGAAATACACCTTAATAAGTTCCCTCAGCTTTTTGCGATTTTCCGGATTTGAAAACATAGACGGGCTATACTTCTGGTTTAAAACCGTCCCGCAGGAAACCTTGGTGTAATCCGGCTTGGAAACCGATTGCACCACCGCAGTCGGACCGTTTTTATCCATACCGCGCATAGGCGATGCAGCATCGCTTATCGGCTGGCGACTATTTCGCCCATCAGGAGTTGCGGCTATCTCCCTGCCTGCCGGAATATTGCTAATATTGGAAGCTATTGCTATATAAATCGGGCCGCCATCCCGGGTGCAATATTTGGAAAAAATCTCATCGTGTATTTCAACATACCATACAGCATATTTATCAACAAAATCATCGTTATTTCCATATTTAGGGGCTTTCAGCAGCTTTGCCTGCAATTCCTCATACCCTTTAAAATCAGCTATTAAGGCATCTCTGAGTGTGGAAAGCGAGACTTCCTTTTTATTAAAAACCACATCCTCAATTGCTGCTAACGAGTCGGCCACAGTAGCTATTCCCATACAGCCCGCGCCATGAACCGACGGATAAAGGGCTCCTCCATCATTTATATCAAGCCCCCGCTCAATGCAGCAGCGGCAAAAACAGGAAAGAAACGGCTGAGCATAGTTTATCTTATTATACCTGTCATTCTCGTTTCTGAAACGGGCCATGTATTCCGATGCACCAAAAACCATCTGCTTTTTTAGTGCTTCCATAAAATCATCCATGGTCTTAAATTCTGAAACATCTCCGGTTTTTGGCCCCATCTGGACACCGGTAAGCATACAGCGGCCGTTGTTTAACGCCAGCTCAATATATTTCGGTGAATTAAATCGCCCATCGGACCAAGGCGGCTGTTTACCCGGTATAAAGTTCTCAATGCATCCTACCATACAGTAGTCACGAGCATCCTCCAGCGAATAACCATGGCGATGAAGTGCGGGTATATTAACCTCATCATTCATAAGTGCTGGATAACCCAGGCCGGTACCGATCACCTTAAGGCATTCATCGATAAATTCATCCGGAATTCCGTCATATATGCGGGCTGAAAGATTTGGCCCGGGAATGTTACAATTTTTTACCGCTTCCAGTATTATATAGCTCAGCTCATTTACACCGCCTTCGCCGTTGGGTTTTCTTCCGGCAATTGCTATATTTACTACGTCGTCACCGCCGAAATAGCGAAACTCTCCTATTTTGCACAATGTACACTCCATAAGTTCAAGCGCTTCATCGCGGGTTATCCTGCCTTCAGCTATATCCTTCTGGTAGAAGGGATACAAGTACTGATCCAGCCGTCCCAGTGCCATGGCATAGCGGTTTTCATAAACAAATGCAGTATGGGCAAACCAAACCAACTGCAAAGCCTCCCGGAAGGTTTCCGGTTTCCTTCTTGACAGCTTGTAGCAAATATTTGCCATTGTCATAAAGTTTTCCCTTTGCTTATCATCCCTGGCATTCAAAGCCATTTCTTCGGCCGCTTCCCCGTACTGTCTGATCATTGTACCAAAAGCCCGTATTGAGATTTCAGCGGCTTTCAAAAAGTTCAGCTTCTTTTCAGCATCGATGTCGTCCTTGTACTTCTCCATTGAAAAGCGTATTTTTGAAAAGGTGCCCTCGACACCGTCAGCCAAAAAGGTCTGATAATCCGGGGCAAAGTGGTCCGCATTGGTAATAAAGGTGTTCGAGCCATAGCTTTGTACAATGCTGTTTGCCCTATCCAGCAAAGCATCGGTAATATCAGGATCATCCGATAGGGCTCCGCGAAAAGAGCCTGCAATCAGATCATTTTGGTATATGTGCTTTCTATGCCTGACAAAAAGTGATTCAAT
Organism: Clostridiales bacterium DTU074; assembly: GCA_001513075.1. Lineage (GTDB taxonomy): Bacteria > Bacillota > Clostridia > Caldicoprobacterales > Caldicoprobacteraceae > DTU074. The sequence goes on from LFSE01000117.1 coordinate 8,505, forward strand.
AGCATAAGCTCTCGCAATCGGTATTGGATCATCGAAATGTTCTATATATCCCAGGTACATCAAATAAGGGGTAATTCGCTTTGAATTTTTTGGTGCATTTGAGATTTCAGCCTGTAACAGTGCTAATCTCCTCATTTTCCACACCTTCTACCATTTATAATTATATTTTTCTTTTACTATTCCACTTAATTGTATTAACGACGGTAACTATATCATACAGGATTTCAAGCTAAAATTCTACTGTTTTTGGTGTTGCATTTAAATGTACAATGGTTCATCTTATAATGGATTCTTAAATATGAGCAATATCGGCTTAAAAATAGGGCTTGCATTTTTGTGTTGTTTATAGTATCATTTATAGTGCTCAAAAGAATACCTGGGTGTGGCGCAGCTTGGTAGCGCGCTTGAATGGGGTTCAAGAGGTCGGAGGTTCAAATCCTCTCACCCAGACCAGTGAAAACCGCTTGGATACTGGGTTTCCAGCATCGAGCGGTTTTTTTATTTCATCAAAATGTAATAACCCCGTAGTGCCCCTCAGGAGTATTAATATATGTTAACAACCAAAACGCAGCCAAAAAAATGTCGTTAGGATGAAAACAAAAAGAGGGAGCTTTATCACCTATATCCTAAAATGCTAGTTTTGTAAGCGTCAAATAGAAAAGGACGTGTAATATTTTTAAAAAGTGTATCACAAAAAAGCATTTATAGAGATTTCATTACTCCTCTTCCCAGGCATACTGCTCCAAATCTTTTTTAGATGTGGGTGCGAAAACCTTTTCTGGTAGAACTGTACTGCCTGGCAATAATTCATCAACAGATGCAACATACCCGGCCTTACCAAGATTCGGCATCTGGCTTAACACCCATGTTAAGTATTCATATGGATTTAATCCGTTTTCTTTTGCCGTTTCAATAAGACTGTAATAGATAGCGCTGGACCTCGCTCCAGCAGGTGTATTAGAAAATAACCAGTTTATCCTCCCAATTACAAAAGGTTTTAAGCTGCGTTCAGCCCGGTTGTTACTTATCTCAAGTCGCCCATCGGTTAAGTATCTTTCTATATACTTTTTCTGCTTACGAGCATAGGATACCGCCTGACCCAACATACTGCTGGGCAGCACAAATAAACCTTCCATCCAATTGTAGAATTCATCGAACAGAGGCTTTGAATATTGTTGCCGTTTTTTCAGGCGCTCCTCCGGAGTAAGTGATGCAAACTCCCTCTCGTAGCTAAACAATTTATTGCAATATTCCACACCCTTCAACAGATGTGAATCTTTCTGCTTCTCCTTTGGAAGAATCTTTAATCCATCAAAAAATTTCCTCCTGACATGCGCTAGGCACCCTACAACCACTATGTTATCACGCAATTTATGATATGCCTCGTACCCATCCGTATGTATAAACCCGCTGTATCCTTCCAAAAATTCTTTCGGCCTTATGTATCTTCTGTCAGGCTGGTAATCATATAGTACTATCTGGTGTCTTGCATCCCCGCTGGTCCTATATAACCACATGTAACTCTTTGACTGGGCTGCCTTCCCTGGCTCTTTCAACACTTGGACCATCGTTTCATCCACGTGTAATACTCCATGCCCCAACAGCTTTTGCCTCAACCTGTCATACAAGGGTTCAAGCCACTCATTACTTGCCTTTATCAGCCAGTTTGCCATGGTCTGTCTTGATAACATTATTCCGTTTTGTTTTAATTCCTGCCCTGGCGGTACAGTGGAGATGCCATCATGAATTTTTGAACAGCTATATGCGCTATGGCTTCGGGAGAAGCAAAACCTCCCTTGATAACAGGCTCAGGCATGTCTGCCTTTACTATCGGTACATGGTCGGATGTATTCTCGCAATTCCTGCAGGCATAAGTATAGCGTACATGCCTTACGATTACAGCCTTTGCAGGAATAATTTTAATCTCTTCAAGGGGGCACAAATGAAAAAACCTCTTTTACCAATGCCGCTAATCCATTTATTGATTTTCTCACATCTGTCGGCCCACAACATAAATACACTGGTTTTTCATTAAACTCTATCATAGTGACCTCAATATGCTGCAGATGTTTTTCAATAATTCGAGATCCGTATTTCCCTTTACGGTTATATGGCAGCCGTTAATCTCTATCAGTATGCCGTCATCTGCCGATTGTGGGTTTGGCGGGTTTAGCTTAACCCACCCAGCCGGCACTATTCCTTTGGAATCATTTGATTCTGTAAGGCCTTTACATGCTACTGCTCGTAATTTTCGTTGCCAATAAAAGTACGCTTTCCTGCTTATTCCGTTATCTTTACAAAAATCTTTAACACTTCTGCCGCTTTCTTTACGCGCTTTACTGATCTGAGCCCATTGATTCAAGCAATACTCTTTTGCAACCTCTCGTATATTCATACAATCACCCCATTTTGGTTGAAAAAGTGTGCACACTTTTTCAACTTTTTCATCCTTTTGTTGTGATTGTACTACTTTAGTGTATATTATTCCATGTGCTGATTTATTTGACGCTTACGAATAAAAGCACTCGCTATTTTAGTTTAGTAAGTGCTTATTTGTAATCTGCTTCATTACTTTTTCATATTCTTTTTTTAGTAATTTCTTAAATTCAGTATCATCTAGACCTGGTTCCATCATTGCACATATTTCTGGGAGTTCTTCGTTTAGTAATTCAGTAACTATAGGATTTTCCTTATACATCCTATCATAGTGTTCTATAAGATATTCCTCTAGATAATAAGAAAAATCTAGAGAATTCAAGTCATGCTTATCTTCTATAATTAGTTTTATTTCATCCAATATTTTTTTTATCATTACTCCCAGTCTCCTTTTTTTGCTTTCCTCCTAATGAAAGAAATAAATGCTTTGGCCCCTTAAAATTGGACATTAACTTGCTTTTTCTATTACTTTTTCAGTTTTT
>LFSE01000123.1 GCA_001513075.1 Clostridiales bacterium DTU074
CCGGAATATCCGTGAAACTGTAAAACAGCCGGATGGGGTTTTGTAGCATTCTTTGGACGTATGTACTTGGCATATACCCTGGAGCCCCCTACACCTGTAAAATACAAATCAAAACACTCTGCAAAGGGCACCTGAAATTTGCTCGGTATCAATTCTACGCAGGGATCAAGCTGTTTCATCTCATCAATGGAGCGATCCCAAAATTCATCAAAATCCGCAGGCCGGGGATTTATCCCCTGATATTCTTTCAGCTGTTCCAGTGGCATATCAATTATTGGCATTGTCAATCCCCTTTCAACAATATTATGATAATATTTTATATCCTAACGATATATATTTCAATTTTTTATTCGCATGCACATTGATTGCCCTTTGACAATGTCAAAACGACTATTTCGGGGCGATTGAAAAGCCTTTGAGGGAAGAGGCTGTTTCCCAACCCCCTGCTTACAACCATAACACTGTTCCACAGTTTGTATTTCCCTGATGTATATCTGGGGAAAAAACCCTGATTGGGAGCAAAAAGCCCGCCTATAAAGGGAAGCCTTATCTGACCTCCGTGGGCATGGCCGGAAAAAATCAAATCAAAACCGTACTCACTGTATAAAGGGAACATATCCGGCCTATGGGCCAATAGGATCTTAAACCCATCATTCTCTTGCGTCTCATTCACCATCCGCTCTATTTCCCGTTTTGCTATTCCCACTTCCATAAATCTTTCCTGAGATACAAAAGGATCATCTATTCCCATAATATAGATCCAGTCCCCGTCCCTGCTGATTCTGTCATAGGCATTTTGCAGCACATGAACACCGGTTTCCTTCAAAGCATTAACAAAAGTTTCAAGCTGTCCCGACCGCATTTCATGATTCCCCGTTACATAGTAGACCGGAGCACTATTGACAATCTGCCTTATCAGCTCCAGACTGGCCTCAGCATCAAAGTGCCGGCTGTCAATCAAATCACCGGTAATTACTATTATATCAGGCCGTGCATCTTTAATTTTCCTGACAAGGGCCTCCTGTTTCCTGCCGAATCTTTTATTGTGTAAATCCGACAAATGAATTATTCTATATCCGTCGAAAGCATCGGGCAATTTAGAAGATTTGACATTAATTTGAGTAGTGACTATATGGTTGTTTTCAAAATATAAAAATACCCCTGTGCAAATAATGGCTGTAATTATAACCTTTGTTTTATTATTCATAAACATTTTTCTCCATTCACAAGCTTATGGTGTATTATAATCTCATTATCATTGCGTGTAATTAATGGCCTAACCATCTTACCTTTACCTGCATCGTCATAAAACCATTATAATCAATTACTCGTTTAAAATCCATCAGGAATTATAATTACTCCTGATGTCATGTCTCACATCATTATCAGAATACGGCAAAAGATTTCTATAAAATTTAAAAAACTATTGACAGTAAAGTATAATATATGTATCATTGTATTAGGTGCTTAATACAATGATACAAAGGAGGGAGCTAATGCACTGGGATATAAAAACCGACCGACCCATTTATACCCAGCTGATAGAACAAATACAGCTTAAAATCTGTTCAGGCGTATATCCACCGGGTTCAAGATTACCTTCTGTACGGGATCTTGCCCGGGAAGCTTCGGTTAATCCGAACACCATGCAAAGGGCCCTTGCAGAACTTGAAGAAGCCGGATTGCTGTACACCCACCGCACAAGCGGAAGATTTGTAACGGAGGATACCGATATGATCAAACATGTTAAAAACAGTCTGGCTGAAAAACACGTACAGGAATTTCTCAAAAAAATGATAGAACTCGGTTTTGATTCCAGTGAAATAATGTCAATCATATCTGAAATGATGAAAAGGGAAGGAGATGAAACATGAATAATATTATTCTGGAGTGCAGAAATTTAACCAAAATCTTTGGAACGGTAAAAGCCCTTGACAATGTTACCTTAAGCATCCCCCGGGGGAAGATTGTAGGTTTACTGGGGCCTAATGCCAGTGGAAAAACCACCTTCATTAAGCTTTGCAACCAGCTCCTAACCCCTAACGAAGGAGAAATATTGATCGGAGGCATGAAACCAGGGATTGAGACCAAAAAGATAGTATCTTACCTGCCGGAGAAAAATTACCTGAATGAATGGATGAAGGTATCCGATATAATAAACCTTTTCAGTGATTTCTACGCTGATTTCAATACGGAAAAAGCCTATGATATGCTAAAAAACCTGGATATCCGGCCGAAGGACAAGCTTAAATCAATGTCAAAAGGAACGAAGGAAAAGGTTCAGCTCATCCTGGTTATGAGCCGAGAAGCCCAGCTCTACCTGCTGGATGAACCTATTGGTGGCGTAGATCCGGCTGCTAGGGACTATATCCTGGATACCATACTTGGAAACTACAATGAAAACGCAACAATCATCATATCCACCCATATTATTTCGGACATAGAAAAAATTCTTGATGAAGTTATATTTATCAGGGAAGGACGAATTGTATTGACAAATACAGTTGACGAGATCCGTGAGGAATATGGAAAATCAGTGGATTCTCTTTTCAGGGAGGTGTTCAAATGTTAGGTAAACTTATAAAATATGAAATCAAGGCAACCGTACGCCTGTTTCTGCCGCTGTATGCAGCTCTGCTGTTGTTTTCGCTGATAAACAGATTTGTAAATCCATTCGCTATAAACGAACCAGTAAATATCAATTTGCAAATGATTCTAAGAATCATCAGCATGACGGCATATTATATACTCCTGGTGGGTACGCTGGTTATGACGCTAGTCATCATGATCCAGAGGTTTTACAAAAACCTGCTGGGAGATGAAGGGTATCTGATGTTTACCCTGCCCGTCAAAACATGGCAGCATATCATAAGCAAGCTCCTTGTCTCCATGATGTGGACCATTGTGAGTTTTGCAGTGGCCGTCAGCTCCATTATCATCATAGCAAATATTGGAAATTTGACGAACAAGCTTGCTGAAATGATAAAGGCAGTAAGGAATTTTACAGGCGATACAGCATTTTTCTTAATCCCCGTCTTTGCCCTAATGGGGATTGCCTTCTATACCGTCATGATTTATGCCGCCATTGCTCTGGGCCATCTGTTTCAAAAGCACAAGATAATTGCTTCATTTGGAATGTTCTGTGTCCTATACTTTATCTATCAACTGTGTGCAGTCATAGTTCTTATTATTCTGGCAGGTCCGGTTATCGGAGCCATTACCCCTTCCTGGGAACCAACACAGCACCAAATAAGTGTATTTTTACTGAGCTTTTTGATTCTTTCCGGAGCACTAACTGCAGTAAATTTTGCCGTAACAAACACCATTCTGCACAAAAGACTGAATCTGGAGTAAACCAGCCTGCAGGTAAAAAGCAGGAAAAGAGGCATAATGCCATAAGAGCGGCTTCCATGGTATTATGCCTCTTTTAATATCTTATAGATTGAAGCTTTTTTGCCTGAGACCAGAATATTATAACTGTTAAGCGATGTATGATACCAACATCAGAAATTTGCTTTTGTAAAATATCCTTTACCGGTTCCTTTAATCCTGAAACAAAAGTGGATGCATAAACAGCTCTAACCTAAGTTTTTACTATCCATATGCTCCATAAGCTGTATAGTTGGGGTAAGCTTTGGCAATACCGATGTAATATGAGGTATATACATGTCCAGGATAAGGAAGTAATTAAAATTAAATGCATAAACTGCGGTAAATTAAATGACGAGGATTAAAAATTCTGCAAAAAATGCCAAAAAGCACTCTAGCATCATTGTATTATTATAGCGTTGTATTATCAGAAGCTTGTAACCTGTTTTGGGGGACTTTAAGAGCATTAAACTCACCTCAAATATACAGCAGCGTCCCCTATCCCGGCTTTTAAACAGACTTTAAACAGGAAAGCCGTTTAGTTCATACCCTGCATCTTCAAGCATTTGTCTTACAGCTTCTACGGTAAAACCACGACTTTTTTCCGTATTTGAAACGTCATCCCTTGGATTAGCTCCTACCTCAGCATATAACTGGTTTACTCCGCAAATCAAACTCATCTGAACCGGTTCATGTACGTTCATTGCTCTGTGCGGTCGGGTGACCAACCTTGCAACTGCTGCGATTTTGGAAAGCTCAAGAGGTGAGATCTGGCCCTTTTTGTATAAAGGAGTGCCCTTTACCGGTATTCTTCTCATTACTGCCATAACTCCCACATTATATTCCCTTGCCCTCAACATTTCGTCTGCCATTTCTTCATAGGTATGTTCCGGGCCTATGGGCTCTACACAATAATATAATTCCAAACCTGCCTTTTTAATTGCATTAAGTGTTTTTATCCTCGTTTCCGGTTTTGCACCTGTATTAATTCCCTCTCTCAGACGTTTGATATGATATGCTCCGGTAAAACCAATTTCTTTTAACTTCAGCGCCGTATCATAATCGAAATCTCCTATATTGGCCACAAACCTTACACCACCGGGCAGAATTTTTCTAACATGTCTGGCCACATCCATGAACTCTTCTATTGGATAATCGGCAGTTGTCATCAAAAACAAGTCATGGATGCCGCTGTCGATAAGGGTTTTGGCTTCGGATACCACCGCATCTATATCCTTTTTCCATATTCCATCCATAGCGTAATGCCCTTTGCCCATAGAACAGAACTTGCAGTTGACCGAACATGGTTCTGCATTTAAACCAATCTGCGCAAATACAAATCCCTTGTTATTAAATTCGGAACGGGTCATTTCGTTGGCCAACGATATTAATTTATAAAAATCATCGGAGATATTATTGATATTTAGCAATGATACCGCCTCTTGTCTGTCAAGCAGTTTCCCTTCTCTTACACTGTTTAGAATCCCGTCTATTTTCATATTGCTTCCTCCCTGCAGACTCTTTTCTCTCTTAACCACCTGAGATCCTTCTGAGCCCATCAACTTATTACCAAGCTAACGGTGCACTGCCATTTCCTCTTTTTCAGGCAAAAAAAAAACAAACAAGCCTGGCCGCGCCAAGGTATAATATGTCCGCATTTTTCAACAGTTCATCAATATATATCTGTTTGTATAATAGTGACTTTATCACATGAATCCTCATAGACCATGAATATATCACAAATTTTTCATTCCCCTATAATCTGCACAATAACCGTGCGCTCCCTGGCGCGGGTATGATCAAAGTCCACAAAATATATATGTCCGAAATCCCCTAATTCCAGGTCACCATCGATAATGGGGACAATCTCGCTTCTCCCCATAATCGAAGACCTTAGATGGGCATCGGTATTGAGGGTCCCGGGCTTATCCTCCCCGTGCCGGGCTGCAAATTCCGTCAGTTCGGGACCGGGATGCATATATTGCCCTTCCTTTCTGCAGGTGGGGATTATTTTTTCAAAAACATCCACCAGATCCTGCTGCAAATATGTAAGCCCTGTATAAGCCTTGTCAAATGAATCCCCTTCTATCATGACAGCGCACGTGGTATGGCGGGAATATACAACGCAGATGCCGGATTGAATATTCGAGCGTTTTACTATTTTCCTTACCTTTTCAGTAACCGTGTGAAAAGTCGGCCGCATGCCCGTAGAACGCACTTTGAAAGACTCCCAAATTGTTTTCACGTTCATTCCTCCCCTGTTTTACTCATTTTGGCCAGATCTTCTTTTGCCTTTCTAACGTGATATATCATTTCATCCAGCAAAGCAAAGGGATCGGGGGACTTGAGTATCCCCGAAGCCGAGCCTGCCCCGTCATTTCCTGCCATTATAAACTCGTATACCTGGCTGGCCTTGGTAATCCCAGCCGCTTGCTCCACAAGGATATCGGGAGCTATGCTCTTTATTGCAGCCAATGTCTCTTTCACATAACTCATATCGCTGGCTTGATCGGTCCCGATTAATTCCGTTGGTTCGGGATTGATGATATCCGGATGAAACTGAGCTATGGCCTTTGCTTCAGCTACCGAATCGGCACACGCAAAAGTAATCAGATCCAGTTCATTTGCCCTCTCAATTGTTTTTTTGATGGCTGCAAGGGTCATCGGCTTCTCACAATGGTTTAGCAGCACACCCTTGGCACCCGCACACTTTATGGCTTCAGGAAGAACATCGGCTATTCCCCGCCCGGGCCGAATCGGATCCATATAAGGGGCAAAGACAATAAGCCTCTCCGTGTTTTCACATATTCTCCTGATTTCGGTATATGGGGCAATGAAGAGCACATCAATATCATACTTCTTTGCGGCTTCATCTGCAGCCTTTGCGTATTCCAGCACCGCATCACCGTAAATATAGTTCTTTACACTTGTTTCGAAGAATGGCGTTCTTGGTAATACTTTCATTGCTACACCCCTCCTGATCATAATTACGGCGTTCAACTGTGATGACGAATTATTCTCGTTTCAGACTAAAACAAGCATGCGATAGTTTACCTAAAACTTATGTGCCCAAATAACCTTGCCTTTTAATTATTATAGCAGAAATTAAGTACTTTTGTCGCAATTCTTATAAATTTTATGAACTTGGAAGGGTGTAAACAGTTATGTGTTTAAAGCAAACCAGTTGAACCAGTAATCACAAGCATTTTTATGGTTCGAAATCCAGTGTCAATCATCATTACTTACAATTTTTCAATCAATACCATCTCAAGCATATTTTATTGTCATCCAATTTTATTCCTATTCATATAGAATATCGCCCCTATGCTTATAGCTATAAGAACTGGCCGTATATGTATCAGATAAGGTGAAAGCTGCATCAGAGGTCTCATGGCAGGATTTCCGGGCATGACTACCAAAGCCAGAACGGCAATGACTACGGGCAAAAAAGCAACCACTAGAAAAAGAAACGCAACAGACATCCCGACAAATCTGCTTCCGGGACTTAGCTTTTTGCAGAAGGCGAACAGTATCATCATTATAAAACACGGCAGGGCCATCAGAATAGCCGTCACAGCTGATGCAATTACGCTACCAGCTCCCATGGACGGCAGCTGAAAAATCTGAAATAATATGGTAGTAGACAGCGCACCAAATACAGGTGCCAATGAAGAGAAAGAACCTATAATAAAGCCGGCTCGCCGGATCCCGCTGGCTCCCAGGACAGCAAAAATAAAGAATGCTGCCAGTAAAACAGATGCAAGTATTCCTACTATCAGTTGAAAATTAAATATTGCGCCCTGATAGGAGGCAATGTCCATTTTTCCCGTCAGAATCATTGTGGACAGGATCCTCTGTCCAATAAAAGACACAAGCCCGAAAAGCGTAAAAGTGATTAATAAACCCGGCACAGCCCAATGATATTTATCAGTTAATGGTCCCTGAATTGTGTCCTTCATATTCTCTTTCCCCCTTTATTCTTCCTGGGATAAAGCTCGCTCCTGATTAGTCAGGACAGCTACAACAACGTTTAACGCTTTGCTCAGCTCCCTTAGTTCATCCAGTTCCAATTCATGAAAATTGGCTATATACTTCTTTATCAAACGTATCTGAGGCAGTTCATTGTTCATGTCATACAACTCCTTTTCATCAAAATCCGGTATAGATTTTACCCGTTCCAGCAAATCTACATGGACCGGCAATTCATTTTCGGGCTTATCCAGGTAGAAATAACAGCAGCTGGTCCAGTAATCCGATCGTTCAAACAAGTCAAAATCCGGAAGGTCCGGATCGGAAAAATCAATAGGCTCCACAGACTCCTTAGCAAAAAGACCTGCACGTGGTACCTGAACTCCGTTTTCTATAAAATAGCGGATAAGCTCACTGTTCCAGCTTCCTATCTGTTGAATGGTAACCCTTATATTCCTGTGAAAATAAACAGGGTCCGGAATATGGAAGCGATAAAAGCAGAGCTGCATCCTTTCCTCATCTGCTACGGTACATCCCTGATACCGGTGGCTGTATACCCCTTGGCACCAGCCCGTACCTATATAATCCTCTGTTCCGGTACCGCATAGTGTCGGATATTCATCATCATCGTCCAGGTAAAATTTTACCTCGCCTTCACCTCCCCAGGAATGGGCGTATTTTTCCTTATCCATAAACACTCCGAAGGATACCCCTAAAAAACGTCCCTTACCGTTAACCCGGGGCAGGATGGTATAATCCCTGCGCAGGGTGGTAGGCAGTTCCTGATTGTACCAGGCATGAAAGTACAGAGCATCTTCGGGAATGCTATCCCCGATAGTATAGTCAACGTCATAATACAGCATATTGGCGGTAGTAAAACCATCGTTGACAATCCTTATCTTCATTCCCCTTTTAAAAGGCATGGGTATATGGCAGTTCACCGAACGGCCTTCGGGACTGGAAAAGCATGCATTTTCAAAAGCCGTCATCCTTCCCAGTCCTATACCGAAGAAGTCGCCCAAGGGGACATTGACGGCAGGCCGGCTTGCTTCATCCCAATATATTTCCAGGCGAAGCTGCTTCAGCAGCCTGGGACACAGGCCATGGAGAGTCATCCATATGCGATGAACTATCCCGCTGTTGTTCTTAACCTCCGCCAAGGTTAATGCTTCACCTGGCCGGATAAAGAGATAGGGGGAGCCTTTCCTTCCAAAAGAACTCTTTCCTCCTCCACCTTTTCTCCCCCACACATTTTCAGGGCTGGCCCATCTGGTATGTACACCTTCAGGTACTCTGTAAAAATCATGATCTGTCATACTATCACCTATCCTTTTATTCCGCCAACTATCAGACCCGTTGTAAAATATTTCTGCAAAAAGGGGTAAACGCATATAATTGGTATCATGGCTATAAACAGCTGTGCGGATTTTGTGGTTTTATCGCTTATTATCTTCAATAAGTCCAGATCCCGCTCCGTCAGAGTAGTTGGATCCCGGCTGATCACTATGGTCTGCATATAGCTCTGTAGGGGATACTTATCCGGATTGTTCATCAGAATTAAACCGTCAAACCACGAATTCCAGTGATTAAGCATGGAAAACAACGTGACTGTGGCCAAAGTAGGAACGGATATGGGCAGAAATATCTTCCACAGGATACACCAGTGGCTGGCACCGTCCATATACGCCGCCTCTTCCAGTTCAGCGGGAATACTCCTGAAGTAGTTTACCAGAAGTATGACGTTAAAGACCGGAACCGCTCCCGGTATTATCATAGCCCAAATGGTATCCAATAGGCCCGTCTCCTTAATGACCATATACCAGGGTATCATTCCCCCGCTAAACAGGATTGTAATTAGGAAAAACCAGGTAAAGAACGTTTTCATCCTAAACTGCTCTTTTCTGCGCGATAAAGGATAAGCGGATAAAACCGTCAGAAGCATATTTATGGGCACACCCAGTGCCACCCTTTCAGCCGATACCGCAAAGGCCTTTAAAAACGCATTGTTCTCAATGACATAGCGGTAAGACTGCAGGTTAAATTCCACCGGCAGAATCAGCACCCGGCCACTGGATGCAGCCGTACTGGAGGACATGGAAAGCGCCAGTACATGCAGGATCGGGAAAAAACAAGTGGCCGCCAGGAAAAACAGCACCCCATAATTCATTATCAAAAACAAAATATAACCCGGACTTTTTTTGAACTTCAAATTGTAACCTCCTTAAAATACCCTGTATCCTCCTATCTTCTCAGCCGCCTTATTGGATGCGACTATAAAGATAGTTGCAACTACTGATTTTATCAGTCCTATGGCTGTAGCCACCCCAAACTGGTAATTCTGAATCCCCATGCGGTATACAAGGGTATCAAGAATATCTCCCGTACTGTATACCATCGGGCTGTAAAGATTAAAAATTTGTTCAAAGCCTGCATTAAGGATGTTCCCTACGCTTATCACCGACAGCAGAATAATGGTTGTGGATATTCCGGGCAGGGTAATATGCACGGTCTGCTGCCATCGATTGGCTCCATCTATTAGAGATGCCTCATACAGGTTCGGATCGATAGACGTTAACGCCGTCAAATAAACAATAGTTCCGAAGCCAAAGTTCTTCCAGACATCGGTAACCACAATCGTATAGGGAAATATCTTCTCATCCCCCAAAAAGAATATGGGCTCAATTCCTATGTACCCCAGCAGTTGATTCACTATACCATCGGAAGGAGACAGTATGGTTATTATAATCCCCGACAGTATAACCCAGGACAGGAAATAGGGCAGGTATATGATCGTCTGGACCGTCCGTTTAAATGCAATATGGTGCACTTCATTCAGCATAAGGGCCACCGTCACCGGTACTATAATGCCCAATACGATCTTCATACCGGATATAAACACCGTATTATATACAACGCTCCATATGTTGGGCATTTTAAACATGTAGACAAAATTCTCCAGACCTATGAATTCGGATCCGAATAAGCCCTTACCCGGTAAAAACCTTTGAAAAGCGATTACATTTCCAACCATCGGCCCATAGGCATATACCAGCAGAATAACCACAGCAGGCATAAGCATTATATACAGAGGAATTTCACGTTTCAGCTGCTGAACTTTCCTTGATCTCATTGCAGATTTCATTGCAGTCCCTGCTCCTTTCAGCTCTAGTTCCTCCACCAGTCGTTAACCTCCCTGGTGATTTCTTCTCCTCCCAGCTTATACCATTCCTCGACAAAAGTATCAAAGCTCTCCAATGGCTCCCCCATGATAGTTTTTATCATCATTTCATCTTCCATGGTATGAAGAGCGGCCATCTTTTCTGACATAACCCTGGTAGGAGCGCCATAGAACCGATTGACCATACCGCCCCCCTGGGCAATATTCTTTAGGATGCTGACCGAACCATTTTCACCATAGGTTGCAACCTCCACCCAGGCCTCTTTTATACCCTGATCAAAATATGCGGATATAATCTGATACCTTTGCCATTCATCATGGTTTAAACCATCGGTGTTCCGGCTTGCCAATGCTTTTTTCACATTCTCATAAGTTCTCAGTATGGAATTGGGTTCCCACAAATGAAAATCAGTATATTTATATTTCACCACATCCGGATTGTCCAGGGAGCCAAGGTAGGCGTCCCTTAACTCTTTGTCATTGCTGAACAGAAAATTATCGCACCAGAAGTTAAGCAGCTTAAATACGGCCTCAGGATGGGGATAACCCTTCCGCACAACGATAATGGAACCAACGGCTGCAGAATACTGGCTCTTTGCAGGCGTATCATCAATGGAAGGGATGGGGTATGCCTGCCAATAGGCATCGGGATAATTTGCCTGACTCAGGTACAAGGGACTGTAAGGGTTCCACCACACCCCAAATTCTATACCGCATTTGTTGTTTGCTATGGTTTCAGCTACCTTATTGATGTCCTTTACGCCAAATTCCTTATCAATCTCCCCGTTCTTATACATTTCCTGCAGAACAGCCAAAGCCTGCCTGGCTTCCGGCTGTATTGTACCGTACACTAATTCTCCATCCCTTTCAATCCATATCCGGGGGTATGCGTGGAAACCATTGAAAAAACCCTGCAGTCCGGCATAAGCGCCCCAAAGCTCTTTAGAGACGGCCAGGCCGATGGTATCTTTTATACCGTTTCCATCCGGATCCCCCTCCACAAATCTTCTGGAGATTTCCATAAGGTCCTGCATGGATTCAGGGGGATCAATATTCAGTTTTTTCATCCAGTCCTGTCGTATCCATAAAAGGGGTGCATTGGCTATAGACGCATCAGTTATGGGGACACCCATAAGCTTACCATCAATGGTGGTACAGGGGAGAGCCAGCTCATCCTGCTCCAGCACCATCCTTGTAGTCTCCGAAGCATGGGTCTCGTATATTTCACTGATATCCTCTATCAGATCACTGTCGTATAACATTTTAAAAAGCAGAGGATCGCAGACAAATACGTCCGGTATATCTCCCGACATAATGGTGGCGGTCAGTTTTTGTTGGTACTGGGAATTATCCACTACCCACATATAGGATAGATTAATGCCCAGCTCCTCGGCATATGTGCGGGTCCAAATATTGTTGTATATATCTTCTCCTTCGAGAAATTTCACCGTAGCATCTACGGATTTTACGGAAACAAGCTCAATGGCCGGACTGTATTTCTCTTCAACAATAAACTTAAAACCGGATGTAGTTTGTTCCGTTTCCGTATTCTCTGAACTAGTGGATTTACAACCATAGACAAAAAAGGCAAAGCAAATCAATAACACGACAATTACACACTTTTTATATGCAGGCATATGTTTATCCCCCTTTTTATTCATACTAAACAAATCGCTTCATCCATTCGGAGAGCTCAAGATTCATTTCTGTCGTGTCGCTGTGGCCTACCCCGGGATACATGGAATATTTAAGCGCGCTTTTATCAAAGAAAATCGGTCTTAACATTTCATAAAGTTTTTTTACCCCTGCCGGCGGGGTCACGGAATCCTTCTCTCCGCATAACATCAACAGCGGAGTATCCTTCATAGCCTCATACCGATTGATGGGCTGGATTGTTTCCGCTATTTTTAAATATTCTTCAACCTGCGATTCATGGCTTAATATGCCCCGGGCTTTCAGATCTGCCATCATTTCATCGGTTTTTAAGCGTTCTACTATCGACACCCAATCCGGTGTACTTATAACCGGTACCGCTGCCTTTATTTTTTTATCCATTAACGTAATATAGGAAAAAGTTATACAGCCTCCCATAGAGTAGCCGGCAAGTCCCACCCTGGTATAATCAACTTCTCGGCTGTCCTTATAGCTGTCAATTATCATATTTATCTCAGACACGCTTTTCGTAATGCTGGTGAAAAGATCGACAATTTGTCCACTGCTTCTTTCTCCATGTCCATATGCATCGGGAACAACTACAAAAAAACCATTAACTGCCAACAGATATGCCTGAGGGAGGATAAATTCCTTTCTTCCCAGGTATCCGTGATAAACAATAATCATTGGCTTTTTTAAAATCTGATCCATTCTGAACAATTCCAGCAGGGGAACACCTTCTATATTGTTATTTCGAACAATAATCTCCATCCCAGCTCTCTCCTCCCCGCTCAAAGATCTCGTATAAGTTTTACGGCATTGTCATGGTATATTTTCTTAAGTATGGAATCCTCCAGGCCAATCCCATATGTAGGCCACATACCGCCGGTAATATACTCATCCCAGGTTTCCAGAAAGCGGAAGTACGGTTCATACTGATAGCCAAGGTTATGGGTGTAGACATCGGTACCAAATAAAATGCGATCCTGGTACCGGATAAAGAATTTACGGGACGAGTAGGGCTGCCGTCCTAATTCATTGATCCTGGCAGCTATGTCAATATACATATTTGGATATTTGTCCAGACATTCGCCTACAAATTTTAAATTCTCACTGTTGGAACCTACATGAGCGATGATAAAGGTGGTATCGGGATTGTTGGCCAGAAGGTTCTGCTGAGCCTCCATCAGCTCCTCAAATGTGTAAGTCCCGGTATTGTAATAGGACCATTCCGGATGCGCTTTTAACTCAAGATACCGCTCGTTGTATTGATCAACCGGATCAAAAAAAGCTTCCGGATCGGCAATATGAGCCAAAACCGGCATTTTTAACTCTCTGGCGGTATCCCAGATAACAGCCAGCCTTTTATCATCTATCCGGATATTTCTCCCGGGCACATACACCCCCGGCTCTTTCTCAATCATGAGACTGACATGCTTAAAGAGTTTTATGCCTTTTGCTCCCAAATCACGGGCCTTTTTTAAATGCTTTCTGACGTGCTTTTCAAAATTCGGTTCATTTACCAGATTGGTATTGACGGAAACAAAAGTTATGAAAAAATCCCGGTGCCTTTCAAAGGCAGCAAATATTTCTTCCTGCGTCAAGCCAAAAAAGCCATCCCAAAACCCATCCAGGTTTACCACCCTAATGATACCGTGCTGACGAAAGGTATCAACTATCCTGTCAATATCGGGCTTTACCCATCGGCCGCTGTCTGCATACAGGCTGCAATAAAAGTCTGCAAAATGCCCGTGAAAATCAATGGCAGGATATCTCGACCTGGTTACCCTGTGGGATTCCGTCTTAAGCTTATGTTTCGGGCAGTATTCATGAAGATAAACAGACTCCATAAGACCCCTCTCCCATTTTGTTTGCCTTAATTATAACAGGGCTCATGTAGGGGTTCTATATAAGAGTCTTTACTTATATTTATAAATTTTTACATATTGAATATCACCATTATCTGCACTTTGTCCGAAATTCCAATGGAGTCATGCCGGTGTGCTTTTTGAACGCCTGGTTAAAGTAGGAGGGGGAAGCAAAACACAGCTCGTCAGCAATTGCAGCAATTCTCTTGTTTGTATTTATCAATAGTTCCTTAGCCTTCTCCATTCTCATAGCTGTTATATAACCTGTTAGATTCATCCCAGTACTTTTTTTGAACAGCCTGGACAAATATGATGCGTTGTAATAGACTTCATTGGCCAGGCTGGTCAAGGATATGGGGCGTCCCAGGTTTTCTTTAATATACTCTTTGACCAGTTCTATAGCATGACTGGTGCTCATGGAATATTGCATCCTGCTGTTATGGGGAGAAGAAATTGTTTCCTTATCCAGTACAATAAGCCCCATTCCATGGATTTCACTGTCCTTTAGCATATTTTCAATTCTTCTGTAATAGTATCCCAGATCTTTCATATATACGGTTTCATCATAAATAATAAAAGACATGACAACATTTGATTCCTCGGAAAAACCATTCTGCATCATTTCCGCCAACCCTTTCATTTCGGTCACTGGGCTGGGAAGATCTGCACTGGCCGCCCGGCTTCGATGGCTATCATGGGGCTGCAGGATCATTACAAAGGTATTCGGTTCCCGCTCGTCCAAAATCACATTGTAGCGGGGCAGGATATATCTGCAGGTCATTTCATTCAGTACAGAATACAATTCCGATCGCTGTCTGAAATCCATATCATTGCTATGAGAAAAACGTCCCAGCATCATATAGACGGGAATTTCTGAACTCATTGGTATGTTCATATTTGATAAAATATGATCAAGATCCTCCGGCTTCACCGTTTGCTCCCCCAGGATAAAATCGACAAACTTGTGGGAGAATTCCAAGCCGGACCTGTAGGGCTGGCTGAGTTTGGCTTCCTTTTGTATCCTATTCACAGCACTGTGCAGGCTTTCGGCTATTTTTTCATACCCCTCTGTTTTCAGAATATAGTTTACAGCCCCCAGCTGATTGGCTTCATATATATAATCGAATTCCGGATAAGCGCTTAAGAATATAACCTGGCACTCAGGCCACCGTTCTTTAACCAGCCGGGTCATCTCCAGCCCGTCCATACCCGGCATGCGAATATCACTCAGTACGATGTCAATCCTTTCCGAATTGAGTATCTTAATGGCATCATAGGCAGAATATGCCCTGAAAATATCCAGTTCCAGACCTTCATAATCGTAAAATGCATTATAAAGCCCTTCCACTATATCGGGTTCATCATCCACGATAAGTAACCTGTACATCTCTGACCCTCACAAATCCCTTTTTTCATTATCTTTATTTAACTGATCAGCAATCGCCAGTTTTAACACAACCTTCAGCCCGCCCATTTCGCTGCGTGAAACAAACAGACCGCTATCCCTGCCCAGGCTTAAAATAATTCTCCTGTGTATATTTATAAGACCGGTACACTGCATATTGTCTTCATCCCCGGCCAGCTGGGTTTTCAGCTTCTCAATATCCTCATCACTCAGTTCTCCCCCGTTATCCTCCACTATTATATTTACAAAGGGATTATCAGTTTCGAATCGGATCCTCAACATGCCATTCTCTACGGTGTTTTTCAGCCCATGTTCAAAGGCATTTTCGACTACCGGCTGGAGAATAACCTTCGGGACAAGACAATCATGCAGTTCTCCCGGAAGCTGGTCGAATTCCATTGTTATGCGATTTCGAAAGCGGTGAGCCTGAAAATTGGCATAAATCCTGGCATGCTCCACTTCATCGTACAGCCTGGATAAATGGCTTGAGCTCCTTGTAATATATTGAAAATAAGTTCCCATATGCCTAGCAAAATCTGCAAGGTTTTCATAATCTTCATTTATTGCCATATCATAGAGTACAAAATAACTGTTATAAAGAAAATGGGGATTTATCTGAGATTGGAACTGCTTTAACTGCGACTCCTGATATAGAATTTTTTGCTTATACACCTGATCAATCAGGTTACTGATTCGATCAAGCATGGAGTTAAAGGATAAATAGAGATATTTGAATTCATTATCACCTGTATAATATATTTTATTGCTGAAGTTTCCTGATTCAACCTGGCGGAATGCACTAACCAGCCTGTCCAACGGCTTTTTTATCTGATTGTTTATTATATAAAGAAATAGCAGGGCCAAAATAGCCGTGAGCGCCGTAAATATCCAAAAATACGGTTTATATCTGCCGAGTGGCCTGTAAATCTCCTGAGCAGATGTATAATTTACAAGGCTCATTCCGGTATATTGGTCATGATAAACCGTTACTATATACTGGCTATCCCGGTATTTCACCGTTTTTGTAATGGCGCCGGCTGTCCTGTCCGTATTTTCATCATGGTTAAATGCCGGATGGGATGCAAAAAATATTGCTGCTTCCTCATCTCCCACACCAACGATTGAAACTGACCTTTCTTTGTTTATGAAAGCAGCTCCTCCCCTGGATTTCCCTTTTAGCATATTAAGCGCACTTCGTATTTTTACCGATGAATACTCCGCTTCAATAATATAGGCAGGAAATTCCCTGTTGTCCCTATACTGCTGAGGTGATGTCACAATGGATATGGGAGTTTGCCCGTTAAACAGCAGCTGTCCGTCTCCTCCATAAGCAATTCTGCTTATCGCATGATAATGTTCGAGGGATATGTGGGAAATGCTTCCAACGGCATGAATACTCCTGCCAATATTCATCAGATGCACGGATACGTTGCTCAACATATCACTGCTACCCAATATTGCGGTCAATCGGGTTTGCACCCGATTGACCGCAAAGACTCCTTCTATACCGGTATCGGCATCGCCAAAAGCTGACAGCCTGACTATGTCCTTGTCCGTCAAGAGAGTAGATTGTTGCTTTATTATGTTTTGGATCTCCGAACGGAACTTATCCAGATAGTACATTGTCTGAGTGCTCTGTGAGGAAATAAGTTCCTGCCGAAGCTGTGCAACAGCCCAATTGTATACTATAAAGCCTGCTGCATATACCGGTATAACCACAATCAAGAATGCCGTAAGAATATTGGCAAAGATGGATTTCCCCAGTTTAAGCATCATTTTCACCTGAATGGCCGTTTCCCGCTTTTACCTTTATTCCCTCAAGGCTTCCGTATAAAACCTTTACATCCGTTTCAAGCTTGCCGGTAACCTTGTCACGCTTTTGTGAGTATATGCCCCATGCCTTGCCACAGCTGAAGAAACAGGAAAAGTCATCCTTATTGATCACGGGATCGAAAGAAATTTCGCCTTTTACAAGGTCAAACTTATAACCGCTCAGGGCAGGGATAAGAGCCCAGCTGGCTAACGATCTGGCATAGTGGTTGCCGCATTCCACTTCATTCCAGGGATTTCGTCTGATTCCGTCGTGCCTGTCCCTGACCGCCTTGACTATTGTTAAACCTTCATCTATAAAACCTTCATAGATGAGATGGGCAGCAACCTGGTATTCAATACCTGTCCATACTTCATCCGAATAAACGAAAGGAAATTTGGGCCTTCCACCGTAAGGCCAGGAACAAAGCACCAGGCCTTTTTCGTCATTCAATGCATAGGTACGCTGTGTATTGCAGTGATCGTAAAAGTTTTCGAAGAAGTTATATTTGAACACCGAGTATATGGCTTTTTTGATATGATCCTCGGGCAATATATAACCCAGTCCTGCTACATGGGACAGCAGCTGGCCAAGAATCTGATCGGACAGACATCCCTTCCCGTATTGATACTTATACTCATTAACATTGTCTATTGCCTGGATATAGTACTCGCCGTTCCACAGCATTTCATCCATTCTGGCCGAACCAAGTTCCAAAGCCTTTCTGTATCTTTCGGCACTTTCCGTATCACCAAGAGTTTCCGCCATCTCCGCACCGGCCTTCAACGCTCCGAAAAACATGGAGTTGACCAGGCTGTTGGGACCATAGAATTCAATATCATATGTATTGTGCTGCTGGCTGTCCAACACAAAATCCCCGTCCGAGTCCCAGTGGGTAAAAGCAAAGTCCAGTGCCTTTTTAGCATTGGCCCATACCTGTTTCAAAAAATCGTTATCGCCGCTCAACTTCCAATCGCGATATAGCCGTATAATACATCCCAACTGTCCATCAGCGGCAGGATGATAATCAAACATATCACCAAAAAGCCTCTTTGTCCTGAATGCCATTTTCCCATCGGCATCAGTTTCCACATTGAACTCAGTAAGCCTGAAGTCCCTCTCCAGTGAAGGGAACAAAAAAGCCAGAGTCTGGGTATAATTCCATACATGTGTACAGTTGCCCTCACAGCAGCCGGCTCCGTCAAAACAGCCCTCCCAGCCAAAGAACTTGCCATTTTCCAGCCAAAAACAGGTAGTGCTCCGTATGACGGTTATATTGCTGGCGACTGCATCTATAACGTAGTCGGGAAGAGTGCTGTTAAATAACGCATCGTGGAAATCAACGGTGCTTTTATAAAGCCTGTCGTAATTGCTCATAGTGTATCTAGCCACATCCCAGGCATCTTTAAATCGCACAGCATAGTGGTTTCTCGTCATTTGACAATCGCAGGCAGATCCGCAACACTCCTGAGACCAGTTATTGATGCGATTGGGGAAATACCAGGTGAGTAAAAACAAAAACTCCTTTTCGCCATGAGCATCTATAGTATCGTAAGCACCTATACTGCCAAATCTGTAGGAATGGTCGGCCGGTGGAAAACCGGTATCGCTTTCATACTCAAACCTACCGTCATCCGAGAAATCGTCCCACATATCCTGAAAAGAATCAAACCAGTTGCCCACATACCAGTTCGGTTTTACCGTTACGTTGGGTGCCGTAGTTGAAAGCGACAAATTTCCATATCGGAGATGTCGCTTGTCAAGCTCAGCCCCATAGAAATAAATCCCGGAAAACCCCTTATCCTGCCTGTATTCATTCGTGTTTCCTTTCATAAAATCCATTTTGGGATATATAAACACCCCAAGACCATCGAAACCCGCGGGGTTCATCAGAGAGCCGGCTATGGATACGTCAACGGGCTTATCAGTCAGATTCTTTACTTTATATTTCAGCACAGCACAGGGAATCCCCGAATCATCGGGATTCAAAGGAATGAAAGGTGTGAAAGCTTCCAGACAAACTTCAACCGGCATACCTTTATCCTGCAGCTTCACCCAGACGAAGGGATACTCCCCTCGAAGCTGGGACTTTTCAAACCTGGGCATCCCAGCAACCTGACCCGGATTAAGGCCATGGGAGTCGGAATAAGGCGGGCTGATGCGACTTTCCAAAACCTTTGTTACAGGGGCCTCCCCCTCTTCCTTAACCCAAATAGCGAAAAAGGAGTAGGGCAGCACACAGCCTTTGTTCGGTTTATTGAAAATTTCCCAGTCCCTAAATTCGCCCCTGGCGCCTATAGAAACGTTGCCGGTCCCAATCCCTCCAAGCAAAAAGGCTGCCTCGTTCATTGTTCTGTCAAAGCTGCGAAAGTTACCATAAGAGTATAGTTCTTCCTTTGGGAATACCTTTGACATGCTAAAACCTCCTTAGTTTTATATAATAAAATCAAACGGCTCCGGAAAGTTCGTTCTCCAACTTATTTCCCATGCCGTCTGTCCCTATACCTATGACATAAGCCTTTTCTCTGCTCACAAATTATTTCACCTGAACCACAGAAAGGACAGGCATACCTATCCTGCCCATAGTTTTTGTTATAAATTTCACCACAATTCAAACACCTGAATTGGCATAAACCTATAATATAATTGCCTCCGCCTATGTGTATTGCATTGCCCTGTATAAGTGCCATTGCCACCTTTTTTCTGGCGCTGTCTATGATATTCTGAAATGTCTGTCTGGAAATCTGCATCCTCTCGGCACATTCTTCCTGATTGAGCCCCTCAATATCCTTCAATCTCATGGCTTCAAGTTCTTCCACCTTGAGATTAATTTCTTTAACCTCATGCCTTTTTTACCCAGCGGTATGAAATAAGTGTTTTTCGGAAAGAACTCAACCCTTGTGCATTTTATTGGTCTCGCCATTTGTTTGCCTCCCTGCATTTTTTGCGGTTTTGTTCAACCTCAAATATTCTACAGCAATTTTCTTTTCGTTGATACCTATTATATCATTACACTTAACGCATTGGAAATGAAAATGTAGGGGTTTTTTACTGTGGCTCTTCAACTCATAATAACTTACCCCATCCTCTTTTTTGCTGTTTTTTTTTGCAGGCTAATGTGCACGACCGAAAATTTTAAGCACGCCATAATATAATTAGCAGATGCGAATTATATTACACATCCAGATTATGTTATTCTCAAATTCCGATTACTTATGGTCTTGTTAATAACAAAAAACCTTACGGCAAACGAGATATCCATGCATTTACCGTAAGGTTTGCATCCCGTTTATAATGATAATAGAGAATCGCACACCAAATCATTCACTTCAAAACTATAAAGCATGTGTTGCAATATTGTAATCTCTTACGTTCAAAGCCTTCTCAACAAATTCCAATCCCGGTTCAGCTTTTCTTCCCTCTATGGAACACACATGATTTGCCTTGCCGATATAATGAATATCAGTAAAAATTAATACATTTATACGCTTCATTTAATCACCACACAACGACTCAATTATGAAAAACAACAGGCTGCTTCAGAATTCAAGCCTTATACAGAATACGCTTCTTTAATTCATCGGCCTTTTCCTGTCCTAAAAGGTATTCGATTATAGTTATAGCAAAATCTACCGCCAAAGCAGGTCCTCTTGCAGTGATAATATTTCCATCCCTAACCACACCCTGCTGCTGATATATACCACCCGACAGCTGGTCTTCAAAGCCCGGATAGGAGGTAATACTTTTACCTTCTATCACCCCGGCCTTTTTTAGAACTATAGGTCCGGCACATATTGCAGCTACAAGTTTATTTGCTCTGGCCATATCCTTTACAATTTCTATCACCCTGGAGTTATCCCTAAGATTGGTTGCACCCGGCATCCCTCCCGGAATAATCACTCCATCATATCCATCTATGCTGTCAATCTGGTCTATGGTCTTGTCGGCCATTACCGGGATATCATGTGATCCCTTCACCTCCCTGTTTTGAGTAATGGATACCATATCCACCGTTACATCCACCCTCCTTAAGTAATCCACCGTCGTCAAAGCTTCCACTTCTTCAAAACCATCAGCCAAAAATACTATGATTCTCATATTTTAAACCTCCCTCAATTATTATTTTGTTATTCGGCATCTTTATGAACTTATTCGTCTTTTTATCTTTGTTGCGCTGTTTCAATGACATTTGACAATTATGAAGAGTTTCAAATGATTGTTGAGACTTTACAAAAGCATATCGCTTTCTTGTCCCAAAACATGGGATTATTTGATTCGGGAATGAAAAGTATGTAATTCATGGGCCAGCCTTGCCGGTTCAGTTAAGAGTATATATTCATCGTTATCAGTATGATCATTTCTTCCAATTATAGGGCAGAAGCTGTTCGAGGGTGACTACCCTGCCCTCTGCCACCATAACCTCCGCCTTAATATTTTCGTCGTGTAGCTGGCTTATAAATTCCCGACAGCGTCCGCAAGGAGGCAAAATACTTCCGTCCCAATCAACAGCAACCATCTTTAATACGCGGTTCTGGCCTGCGGTAATCATGGCAGCGGCAGCGGCATGCTCGGCACAAAAACCCATTGAACACGCCGTATCTATGCACACCCCCGTATAAACATTTCCCCCTTCGGAAAGTATGGCAGCCCCCACTCCGCCGGCTTCTGCATATTCCGAAAGCTTTCGAGGATTTAATACCGCTTTTGCCCTTTCATATAATTCATCAAAACTCATATACAATTCCTCCATATCGGATAAAAATATCTTTCAATTATCCTGGAAAGTCCGTTCCTTACCGGCAATTTTATTCCGTAAACCTCTTTTTATCCCAAGCCATCTACCGTATCTATACGTATTTATTATACATTAAATTCCTCTATCACAACAGCCCCAACCGCTCCTCTGCCCCTCAAATCCTTTCATCTCTATGCCTGTTTAAACAAAAAAGGCTCCATACTTCTGTATTGAGCCTTTTTAGCCTTGTATTTCCATAACTCTCACCTTTTCACTTAATTATTTATTCGTTTTATTGCTCAACTGTTACTGTAAATTCTGTCATACTCATTCTCTTGTATATTAAATTGGCGCACCATAAAGCCATGGTAGTTATATTTACGACATCCTACTAGAAGAACAAGGACTACGCTTGCCAGAACCAGGCCGACTGCAGTGAAGAAAAACACACGCAACATAGTGACACCCCCCTGCTATTTGTTTTAGTACCGATTGCTTCTAAGAATACAACACTACGATTATTTCTACCGGCAATTAAATGATATCAGAATTCAACGACAATTGCAAGTATAGTTATTTTTATTGCAATTTTGTTTCAGAATGGTATCCTTATTTGTTGCGTAAATATCAACAATCTATGCGCATTTCGGACATCTGCAAGCATAAATAATGCTTTTTGCCCGAAATGTGCAGGATTTATCCTCTATAAGCGTCATTTAGTTCGAACATCAATTGAATTCTATTGTGAAATATTTTGCAGTTTTCAGTCAGTTATTTGTTTGGTTTTTGGCAGATTGCCGATATCCCTTTATTTTTTCTGCTGACAGCTTTTGATATTCTTCACCTGGCATACCAATCTCTTTTACCATTTTAACCTTTAGCTTTCGCTTTGTTAAAAACTCCAAACCTTTGCCCATGGTCGTTCTTGGATGAGCGTAAATATCCACATCAATCTCAATAGGTTCATCGACAATGTATAGATAGCCATATTCCCTTCCATTATGGAAAATCGAATTGTCATCCTCAATTGCAAGTATCGTCGGTTTATGAGAAAATGCCTCTGCAAGCTGCTTCCACTGCGTAATCGTACTACCTTCTTCAAGAACTTCAAATACTTTATTTGAACCATGATACCAGATTCCTTTTGAGTTAACAAATTGCATTTTATCCTCCGTATTTTCAATTTCTTTTCCATCCGCAGCAAATATCCTCTTCTGCTGAAGCCACCATAATTTGGATTCATCATCATATATGTATCATACAGCCATGCCTTTCCCAAACTTCATTGACATGCCCGTCTTAATTTTTACAACCATATCCCTGAACAAACATGCAAGGTTTGACACCGTCATGAGGTATACAACACCATTAGCCGGTGCACTCCATCTCCTTGGACCAGTAATGAAATCCTCCCTCAACAATCTGCATACCGTCAGGAGTCATAACTTCCGCGACAACGCCAAATGGAATGGTTACATACAGATGAATACGTCCAAATCTTTTGACCCATCGAACGGTAATGTCACCCCTCACCGTTTCCAGGGTAGCCTGCACCGACATCAGATTTTCGGGCATATATGGGCGTATGGACACCCGCCGGTATCCCGCTTCCAGAGGTTTAATCCCGGCCAGGTAAGCATAGAACCAATATCCTACCGCACCGTACATCGGGTGATTGTGCGAATTCATTCCCGGGTTCTTTTTCAGCTCAAACCGTTCCCAAACTGTGGTAGCCTCCTGCTGAATCATAAAACCAAAAGAGGGATATTCTTCCCTGGTTATAAGCTTCCAGGCATCTTCCAGATAACCATACTCGGTTAAGACATCCATCAAATATCTTGTACAAAGATTGCCGGTTGTAAAGCGATAATTGCGGTTAACCAAATCATTGCGAAGCACGTCAGCAGCTTTCTGCCTGCCTTCTTCAGGAAGAATCCCAAGCCACAAGGCAAAGGCCTGACAGGCCTGAGAACCTGTTCCCACTTCCCCGGTCTCAGGATTCCACCATTTGCTCAAGAAAGCCCGTCTGATACATTCGGCTTTTCTTCTGAATTTCCGCCCTTCCTCATGTTTTCCCAAAACATCCGCCATGCGGGCAAGCAGTTTGGTATTAAAATAATAATAGCCCGTCGACATGAATATACCGGGAGTTTCGGATGAAACCGCTCCGTCCTCACCTATACATGCGTATGCCGGACTTGCCCAATCTCCGTAATAGCTATATTGAACAATGTGGTTTTCGCTTCTGCTTTCCAAAAATGCATTCCATGCCTTAAATCCCTCATATCCCTCGGCAATGATATCAGCGTTGCCCGTATGCATATAAGCTTCCCAGGCTGCAATCAGAAATGACGAGCATACCGGATCCGCAGGTCTTGATCCAAAGGCAAAGGGCGCAGTACAGGTAATGCTGCCATCCTCGGCCTGTACATCCAGAATATCCCTCACCACCTTCGGAAAAATTCGCCCAATATCAAAGTTATAAGGGGTTTCCTCAAATCTAACCGTTGCATCATTCATCCAGCCCATTCTTTCATCCCGCTGGGGACAATCCGTCAGAATGCTGTGTATATTCGCCTTTTCCGTCTGAACCACATTCTTCTGAATCGCATTTACCAGGGCATTGCCGCATCGGAAATAGCTTCGGGTTGCAATATCGGTATATAAGCTGACGGCACAGATATCTTCTTTGGTCAGCGGTTCGCCATAACCGGTAATCTGAGCATAGCGAAAGCCATGATATGTAAATTTCGGCTGCCAGTATTCCATATCCTTCCCGTCTCCAATGGCTATATAACGATCGGTACAGGCGGCATATCTCAGATTCGGTAAATAAAGGGTGCCATCATCATCAAGGAATTCCATATGGGAAATGGTTATGGTCTGACCGGCTTTCATGGTTCTTGGAATGCGAATCCTGCATACTCCCGCAATGTTCTGTCCAAAATCCACCACATATACACCATCTTTTACCTGGCTGACCGCTATTGCCGGATATACTTCCTGAGCGCGTACCGGTTCCAGCGTCTGTACCGCCATTTTACCTCCCGGCCCGTCAACTATCTTAACCGGCATTGCATTTTCCTCTGGGGAACCGGGTATGGTCCAGTCATGAATCTCCATAGACGCATCATAGGTTTCACCCATAAAGATATTGCTGTATGTAATTCCACCATATTGGTATCTCCAGTTTTCATCGGTATACAGCCACTCTTCCTCACCATTCCTGTATCGTATTTTTAATGCCGCTGTCAACTGGCTAATGCCAGCATACTCCGGAATGCGTTTTGAGTGTTTATAACATACATTATAAGGAGAGCGCCAGCCGGCAGCCACCTGTACGCCAATCCGGTTCTCACCCTTTTGTATCATGCCTTTTACGGGGATCACCGAATAATAGCAACGTTTTTCATACTCTGAAAAGGCCGGGTTCATATATACAGATGGTTCCAATTGCCTGCCGTTTATAGATACACTGTGATACCCGATACCACATACGAACAGGCAAGCAGTTTCAACTTCGTCTTTCGCTTCAAATGTTCTGCTGAAATAAATGACTTTATCCTCCTGGGGTTGTACTTCTCCTATCCATTGGGCCGGCCAGGGATCCAGCGTGCCGTAATAAAAGCGCCTCTTTTCCGGCGGGCTCACATTGCCAAGGCTGTCCTTCAGTTCCAGCACCAGTACGTTTTCCTCTCCGGGGATAAAAGCTTCTCCTCCATACACTGCTTTTTGTTCATCGGTCTCAACCCAGTTGGTATCCCACAAAATGCGTTCTCCGCAGATAACCCTGAGCCTGTATGCTGCCTGCGGAGCTTTACAGGAATCTACCGCCCATGTAATAACAGGTTTCTTACTCTCAATAACACAGTAGCCATCCTCGTAAGTCCTTCCATATTCCAGGCGAATCCGATTTGCCTTTATCATGATAATAACCTCCTTCTATATCATACATTTCAAAAAAGTGTATAATATTGCCGGCCCATTCCAGTCCAAGCAGTACTACTCCAGCTTTTCACACTTCTTTCCAGACACAATATAACAATAGATCCCTCCAAATTTTATCTTGTAACCTTCTAAATTTGTATCAACTAATATTTATATACCCCCTGATTTCCAGAATGCTCATTGTCTATAAAATCACAGCCAGATTAATACTCAACAAATACAGTATTTTTTCAACTACAGGCTTGGCGGTTATCTTTTCAAGGGCTTCAGCATATAAGTCAATTTGTAATCGGTAGCGATCTACAATACTCTTTACAGCAGGCGGCATTTCTTCACTGTAAGTTATCTCCCGCTTACCCGGGTACTCAAAAGCTCCATTCATGCCCCAAACATAGTCCGTTTTGTAGTCCACCAATACCCAGCCATCGTCTTCCTCAAAATAGCAGTCAATTACGCCTTGAACAAGCAGTTCCTCTCCTTTAATGTCCAGACTCTCTATTACTTCAGAGGCATCTTTACGATAGTTAAAGGAAACCTCCCTATATACCTTTGGTGCGTTAAGTATGCGCCGCCCAATATCACTACGATAGAAGTCCATAATCGTATCGATATTAACAACCTCTTTTTCTTCCCGGGTCAGCAACTCTTTTTCGACCATTTCATCCAGCTGTTGGCTTATCATCTTGGGGCTCTGTACCCTTTCCAAATCTAAGTGCTGTAATACATAGTGTATAATTGTACCAATCTCCGCCGCGGTAAATCGCTTGGTACCTTCCATGAATTTTGGCCTTTCTATAAGTACGGGTTCATTTAGCAGATAGGTATTGCTGCCATGGGGCAGGCTGACTCCAATACTGTTTATCTGTTTCAGCTCCGTAACGGCCACCTTTGAGGGTATGTTAACAGCATATCCATAAGCATACTCCCAACTAAACCTCTCATCTATCAGCTCTAAATATTCATCAGCGGTATAAGCTGATGGATCATGCAAAAGCTCCATCAGTTCCTGCTCTGATTGGGAAGCGGTGGTTTTTACATCAGCTAGTTCTTCACGGCTGTGGATAAATATACTCCAACAGGATGGATCCTCAATAATGGGTATGTCGGCACCCTTACCTTCCAAAGATAATAACATTCGCAAAGGTATACAGTCTATATGCCTCATAAGTACTGGACAGATCCAATCCAAATAAGTTTTACCACGGGAAAGAATATAAGGCGTAATCCTTTGCGACCACCTTACTGCTGCCTTATTCAAATCTTTTACTGAGCCCACGAGAATGAGCTTGTCCTTTGGTCTTGTAAGAGCCACATAAAGAATACGCATCTCTTCAGACAGGTTTTCCAGCTTTATGACCTGCTTCATTATGGCCTTTGATATCGTATCACAGGCCTGACGGGTGTCAGGATTGACATACCGCGGTCCTAATCCCAAATCCTTGTGAAAAAGCACAGCCGCGCTAGTATCCTGCAGGTTAAATTGCTTTCCCAGCCCTGCAACTATAACTATAGGAAACTCCAATCCCTTACTTTTATGAACGCTCATAAGCCTGACTACATTATCATTTTCATTTAAAGTCTTTGCCACTCCCATATCCCCGCTGCCACTGCGCAGCTTGTCTATAAACTGAATAAATTGGAATAAACCCCTGATAGAGCTCTGCTGGAACTTTGCCGCTCTATCCAACAAAACTTTTAGATTCGCCTGCCTTTGCTTGCCCCCAGGCATCGCACCTGCATAGTAATAATAACCCGATTCCATATACAGCTTCCACAAGAATTCTTCCATAGGGAGGTATCTGGATGCTTCCTGCCATTCTTCGATTTGACGGTAAAAATCTCGTAAACGACTGGCCAAATCATCATCAAAACTGTTCATATAGTCAGCTGTTGCCTCATAAAACGTTTTATTCTTACTGTTGATGCGAATTTTTATAAGATCCTGAACATCAAAGCCCCCTATTGGCGAGCGCAATACACTCAGAAGTGGTATGTCCTGGTATTTGTTGTCTATTATCTTAAGCAGGTTTACTATTGTTTTTACCTCTATAGCTTCAAAATAGCCGGTATCAAAATCAGCGTAAACCGGAATTCCCATTGAGGTAAGCACTTCCTGGAACACAGATGCATAACCCTTGGTGCTACGCAATAAAATGACTATATCTCTATAGGTGACCTTCCTATAGCCGCCCTTGTTGATATTTTCAGCGCTATCTGAACTTGCTCCATTCCCCGATTGTTCATTTGATGAAACGTGCTTCGGAACAAGTCTGGGATCGTAGATATCGGTATCCAGCAACTCCTTTATCCTTTGGGCAGTCATCATAGCTTCTACTTCTATATCATCCAGACTTTCCAGCTCTAAGCCGGCTTCTTCCATATCATCCCGGGTGCTCTCATCCGTTTCCGGGCCGGCATTATCATCTGCCATCTCAGTATTCATGTTATCATAGGTTTCGGATTTCTCAGCCAAATCTATTAAGTGAAGCTCAATCTCAGGGTGCTCAATCGGTTCAAAATCGCTTCCCTGATAAAGGGCCGCCTTTTCGTCATAGTCAATCTCTCCAAAACTTTTGGACATAATATGCTTAAAGATAAAGTTAACACCATTCAAAATCTCCGGTCGGCTTCTAAAATTTTTGTTCAAATCGATTCGTCTGTTTAACGCTCCAGGTTCATGCCGGAATTTGTCATACTTATCTAAAAATATGGAGGGATCAGCCAAACGGAACCGATATATGCTCTGCTTTACATCCCCTACCATAAACATATTATCTTTTCTGCAGATTTTATTTAATATGGTCTCCTGTATAATATTGCTGTCCTGGTATTCATCAACGAAAATATAGTCATATTTTTCCCTTATCTCCCCGGCTATCTCTTCATTTTCCAGTATTTTCAGAGCAAAATGTTCCAGATCATTAAAATCAATTATTCCACGCTCTTGCTTATGCAGCATGTAGTCGTGTTCCAATTCCACTACCAGCCTGTACAGACATTCCATATATGGATGGAGTTCATTAAGCCGTCGGATGCTGATTTCAAATCCGGGACCAAAAAGCTCGCTCAGTTCCTTATTAACAATATCCTTTGCCTGCTCTCTCAGATTTTTGACCTCTTCTTTCAGCTCATCGTCCACATCCTTACCGCATCTCTTAAGTGTCGAAAATTTAATAAGGGAGAGTTCATCACAAAAAGCAACCAGGCCTTTGTTATGTAATACAGCAAGCAAGTTTTCCAACTTTAGTATGTCGCCATTTATATTCTCCTCATAGGGTTTGGGCCCGCAAGGCGCCTGACACAGCTTTAAAGCGTTCTCCAATAAAGCTATGGCACCCCTTAATTCCAATTCTATATGATTTACCAAAACCTTATACCAGGGCGCATCTTTTATATTATCCACAGAAACCAAAAAGTCTTCCACACGCAAACTTAGCCATTCTTCAGGATTTGGCTTGCTTTTGATAAAATTGTGCAGCCTTAAAATCAAATCCCGTACGGAAGTATCGTGCCTGTTATTCCCAAAACGATCCACTAATCCCAAAAATTCGCTGCTTCCTTTTTGGTACTCTCTTTCCAAAAGCGCATCCAATGCCTCCAGCTTTATAATGTTACATTCAGCCTCATCACCAATACGAAAACCAGGGTCAAGATCTATGGCATAAAAATATTTACGAACAATGTTCATGCAAAAGGAATGAATAGTGCTGATAGATGCTCTGGACAAAAGATTTATTTGCTGCCTCAGGTGATCATCCCAGCCTTGCTCCTTCTCCATAGCTTCCATAAGGGCGTTGCCTATCCTCTCCCTCATCTCTCCAGCTGCTGCATTTGTGAAAGTAACTATTAACATCCTGTCGATATCCACACCATCTTTTATTATAAGCTGCAGTATTCTCTCTACCAGCACCGCAGTCTTGCCTGAACCTGCTGCAGCAGATACCAAAAGGTTTGAGTTTCTGGCCTCAATTGCGGCCTGTTGTTCCGCAGTCCACTTCATCCTGAGCCATCCCCCTTTCTTCATCTCTGGTTAATCTCTCTATAATATCCTTCTTTTTCAGCCTGGGGACAGTTCTGTATCTATTATCTCTAAATTTACTATCAAATTGGCAAATACCGGTGTAAGAACAATACCTGCAAGCAGTCTCCTTCCCTTTTTTTACAGGCATTATATCAATATGGCCACTTAGTAAGCTTTCTCCAATTTCCTTTATAAGGTTTTTGACATGAGCCAAGAGATTAATAAACTCATTTTCAGACAGTAATGATGAAGAATCATAAAATGTCTCATCTTTCTTTATTCTTACCGGCAACACCTCTGAATATCTTTCTATAGTCCTATCCATTTTACGCACTATATTTATATCTTTAAGAACCAAACCCTTTAGCTTTAACTTTTTTCTTATCTCTTTTTTAATAGCTTCCTCATCCAGCTGCTCCTGGCTGTTTATCAGAGGATCATCTATTTTAAAGTAAAAGATGCCTCCTGGCCTGGCCCTACCCTCTATTGACTGCTGCTTAAAGTTAAGCAATGCCTCCAGATATACAAGCAACTGAAGGTTTAGGCCGAAATATGCATCGGACAGATCAAAGTTTTGATTACCCGACTTATAATCTATTACATTTATATATACATCCTTACCATCTATGTATATGTCCGCCCTATCTATTCTGCCCTCCAGCAGTATCTTCTCACTATTAGTTAACTCAATTTCGAT
The DNA here is from genome assembly GCA_001513075.1 of Clostridiales bacterium DTU074. GTDB lineage: Bacteria > Bacillota > Clostridia > Caldicoprobacterales > Caldicoprobacteraceae > DTU074. Next base: position 30,654 of record LFSE01000123.1, read on the forward strand.
GGGGGGATAGGTACCCCTAGTACCAAAGCTCACCTCATTGCCCAAGGGGGAAAAACTGCTGCGCCTTATGTGATCCGTCAGCAACCACACAGCTCGCTTGCTTACGCGCTTCAGTCTGTTGCATAAATATTTGTAACGGCCGGTGCTCAGTAAAACACCATGTTTGTGTTGAGGAATCAATTCCTCCATAATCTCTTCTATAAGCTCTTCACATTTATCATCATCTACACTGCGCCAGTCTACAGCTTCTTCCTCCAGCTTTTTTACAAAACTTTCTATGGATAGGTGAAAAAGTTCACCTACATCGGGAGCTGCTACCTCGTAACGATTTTGTTCCCTGGGCCTTAAGCCATATCTTATGAAGTGAGCGAAGGGACATCTTATATATTGCTCCAGGCGCGATACGCTGGCACGTATAGGTGAGGAGTAAAGCTCTTTGGCCATACATCTGCCGATAGGCTGTACTTGGTTGCGATAGAATAGCGCCCTCTTGAGCTCGTCTCTTTTCTCCTTCCATTCGTCTTTTTGGTGGTACCAACTGTAAAGCTGAAGCCACAGTTTTGAAATCGGCTTGCCATCAGCATACTGACGCATATTAGCAACCATGTATTTATAGGTACTGTCAGGTGTAGCTATCAGATGTTTTTCTATCTCTTCGTTCCATATTACATCACTAGCTATTTCAAGATTTTTAAACAGTTTTTTCAATCGGTCTATCAGTATAGATGGCCTTAAAGCTTTGCCCTCCATATCAGCCAAAGCATAACTAACCCAAAGATAATCAGATGGCGTGCTAAAAGCCGTGTATATACTGAACTTTTCCTCTGAAGAGCGCAAAATGCTGTTGCTGCCAAGCTCCATCCCCCGCTCCTGTAATAAATCCCTTTCCTCTTCAGAAAGAAGATCATGCTCAGGCATAACCGAAGGCAGAACCTCATCGTTACAACCCAGTATAAATAACGCCTTTACATCATGATTTTTTGAGCGCTGAATATTGCCTACCAATACCTGATCCAGTGTTGTCGGTATGATACCAACCTCTAAGGAGGAGAAGCCGGCCTCTAATATCCTCATAAATTCCTTCAATGATACCCTTTGATCACCTAATATCTCGACCAACTGTTCAAAGGTTTCCATAACTATATTCCAGATTTGTGCGTTTTCATATACCCGGTCAAATAAGCCTTTTTGCTTTAATTCATCAATCCGAGCCTTTATTCGTTCCTGCAGATTGATAGCGGTCAGGTATTCGTAAAGTGCTTTGACCATATCTGCTATATTTTTTTCACCTCTGACCCCCTTTTCAAGAGCCAGAAAGGACGTCATAATTTCCTTTCTCAATCGGTTTAAGCGGGAAAGATCATAAACATCTCCGCCCAAGTTAAACTCCTCATGCCATCTTTGGCCTCGTATTCCAAACTCCAGGCAATAGTTTTCCAGCAGCTCTATATCCGAAGCATCGGCTTGGAAAAAGCCGGTTTTCAGGAGTCGGAAAACATCTTCAAAGGAATAGTGGTAGTATACCACACGCAAGCTGACCAATACGACGTCAATTATGGGATTTTGAATCACCGGCCTTTTCTCATCCATGAAAAATGGTATCCCATATTCGGAAAATACCCGTTTTATTATGCTGCCGTAGCTCTCCATATCTGCAGTTACTACAGCTATCTGATTAAAGCGCCAACCCTTTTCCCGGACAAGTGAAATGATTTGGGCTGCAAGCATTTCTGTCTCGGATTCCAAATTATTAGCGGCAAACACCTTAAGATTCTCCACTTTTCCACTATACTGCCGGTATGGATATTTATAGATTTCCTGCTCCAGATGCCTTATTTCCGGTGCTTTATTAGCTATATATTCCTCATTGCTGTATGGAGAAAGATATGTAAACTGCTCCTCTATCCTTCTTGCCTCTGCCAAAGCGCGAATCTTTTTAAGGGACAACTGGTGGGACTTAAAGATGTCCAGATCTGTATCCGTTTCTTCATCACCTATAGTAAAGGTAATGGTTAAGCTTTTTACCAGCGCTAAAAGCTTGTCTATCACCCTTATATCCCGTGGTGTGAAATAGTCAAAGCCATCCAGCCAAACTCTGGCACCTTTTAAGAAATCGGCCTCTTCCATCCTTTCTATCAAGACATTTATTTCATCTTCAGGATCAAGATATTTATCCGCAAGATATTTATTAAAGCTGTCATAGACCAGCGCTATATCTTTAAGCTTATCCGGAAGTAAGCCCGAATTGCCCTCCTTTTCCGCCTGTTCATAGAGCATTTGCGGTGAAATATCATGCCTTTTCAACTCCACCAGCAGATCATTAATCTTTTCTATAAAACCATCTCTGGCAGATACACTTCTGTAAACTCTCAAATCATCTCTCAGCTCATCCAGAAGCTTTCGCAAAATCATATGCCTGCCCTGGTTATTAATACGTGTTTTGGCTATTCCACCCACTGTATTAAAAACCTTGTAAGCAAGCCTAGAAAAACTTAGAACCTCTGCATCCAGTATACCGGGCTGATCCAGCTTCTGTATCAGAGTTCTTTCAGCCTGCAGAGTAAAATGCTCCGGAACAATAAGGATTAACCGCTTCTCCCCATTCTCCAGAGCGGTCCGTATCTCCTGATACACCCTTTCGGTCTTCCCCGCACCAGATCTGCCGGTAATATAATGAATCCTCACGGCCTAACCCCCTCTTTTAAACCCTCAGCCTATATTGTACAGTTAATATTAATAATTACCGGGCAGTAATGTTGTATTTCTCTTTCACGCAAAAATTCCCGCACTGCAATATAGTGTAAATTACATTCTTTATTAGTGATGATAAAAAGTCCTTGGCGTGTAAAATCAGTATACCCCCCTACTCTAACGCTCTGCAGTATTTATGAAGTATATAATTCTTATAATCACTTTTGCCGAACAAACGCTGGCTGCCTGGATTTTTAGATTGCCCAAACACCAAAGAGGCGATGGAGTTGTGTGATTGGGATACGCGTTAAAATCCTTGTCTATAAAAAACACGGGTTTATTTGTTACAATACTCTCTGTGGAATCATCCAGAATTAACTGATTGTATAGCTCCTGTTCGGTATCTCCCAGCACATCTCTGATATGCGATTTTCCAAAATGTTTCAATGTAAAATCGATTAGTTTATGGGGTATCCTGTCGATGTCATCGGCTGTAATCCAAACATCGTAAAACTGCTCATTTTCGCCATCGCAGGAACCCTGATGCAGAAAAAAATCGAATTCTCTGCCTATCTCGGCACAACGTTTCTCCAGATTCAATGTTTCAATTAGATGTTGAATATATAGCGAACAGTAACTTCAAGATTATCCGTAAACGGGCGGAATTGCTCAGCAACAAATATCAGGTCATCAATCGTCAAATTACCGTTTGGTGTATGCCCGGGCCAACAATGTTTGCATCTGTTGGGACAGCCGTACATGTCCAGACAGGCAGTAATCTTTTCAAATTTCATCTGCCAAACCCCATTATATTTTTTTGTATTTATTTCCAAATCTCTCAATTATAAAGGCTTTGAAGGCATCAAGATCATCTACATCCGTTTTTCTTATCAATGACGCTTGGTTTATTGTTAAATAAAAAATAAGATAATCTTTACTTTCTATTAAAGTATAGAATTGGTCATACTTTAATTCTCCCGTCGCCTTAAGCGCTTTATTCTCGATAACAACTCTATCGTCATAAAACTTCAGAGTATTTATGCTGTCAAATGCACCCGTTTTATCCGTCTTTATTCGCTGTACTTTTTTAGTTTCGATTTTAATTACAGCAACGGCAATTGCCAGTGCAAACAATAGAATCCAACTTATCACAAGTCTTGCAAAATCTATGCTGCCTCCATCCCAGCTGATTATTATGCCGCCCAGCAAAGAAATCAACCCCAGCACGGGAATTATGGTCTTATTTCTTCTGAAGGTTGCAATGTATAAAAACTTCCTGTAATCTTCCTTAGTCATGGTTGTATTAATCACAAATTTGGGTTGTTCCATTTTTCTCCCTCCACTGGTTTTTAATTATTATGCTGCTTATCTAAGAATGCAAAAATTCCCGTCTTGCATCTGCTGTATATGAACTATCATTTTCACACACTTGAAACATAAGAATTGTTCCATACCGTGTATCCAAAGAATTTTAATAATCAAGCCCGTTTCTTTGGACACATTTCCATAACGTGCTTGCATAAACCATTATATATCATTCTCAAAGTATGCTCCATAGCTATTTCCAAAATTCTTATCTTATCTTCCCGCTATATGCATCAATTTCTTAACATCTGACAAAAACAGTTAAATTTGGGCTAAATATGTGGGTATTGTATCGTACCCTTGGTTAGTCAAGTCATTATTTTGGTCATCATTTTGGTCATCGCTCCATTCATTATTCTGCCCAGTACTGGTTTTACCCTTCCTATCTGATGTAACAAATGGAATTCTAAACTCTGCCGCCAAAAGATAAAGATTACTGCTGTCCGATTAGTCTGTCAGAATTAACTTCCTTTCTTTTATTTCTTTCTGTTCTCTGTCAATTACCTTCTCGATGGTCAGGAATGCTAAAAGAATGATAAGAATTATTGCCGTGATGACTTCCAATCCCAGAAAACTAAAGATAATTGCATTCTGTATAGCAAGGTTCTGCGACGCAGCTACAGTTTTACCATCTACCAATGTAGGAGCAACATATCCGGTCCGGGCCAGCAACATATTGAACAAACCATTGGAAAGACCATAACCGGTAGTTATAATAATGGTTTGCACCGAGGCTGACAAACCATCAACACGAAAACCCGCCTTCCATTCCATATGGTCCAATACGTCAGCAAAAAGAGCCAGAAATATATAAGCTTTGGGCAAAGCCCCCATACTTTTGATGAACTGACCTATTAGCACCACTGTCATATTACGTGGATCGAGTAAGCATATAATCCCACCAATGGCATAGAGGATATAACCTGCTATGGTCACATTTCTTTTTCCAAATCTTTTGGCCAGCGGCCAAACGGTAAAGATGCCGAGCCCCATGGGCAATCCGCCAATAACGTTTATCTTGCTCTGAGTAATACCGTCGTTATAACTACCAAGTACATAGTTACAATAGTAAACAAGGGATATATTTTTCAGGTTGGTTCCAAATGTGTGTATTAAATAGTATAAGATAATAATAACCCAGTATTTGTCGGTAAACACTGCCTTGAGCTGCTTTTTCACGGACATGGTCCGCTGCTCTCTTCCATCGCCTTCTTCCGTTACCCGCTCTCTGGTAAAATAATATTCTATCAACGTAAGGGGCAATACCAAAATGGATATAATTGACATTACGTTAACCCATCGATTTTGATCCACCCCCAAAGCCGGCAACACTACCATAGGGAAGATTAAAGCAACAAAAAAGCCGGTAACCGTAATAGCAGCTACATTGTTGAAGACAGCCAACACCCCGCGCTGGGTAACATTCCTTGTCGACAGAGGGACCATCAGTGTATGGCTCATGTTATAAATAGTATAAGCAAAGGAATAAAACAGGTTGTAACTCAAAATTACCCATACTATCTGCACCGTTTCACTGCTTGCTGGTACAGTAAACAGCAGTATACCCGTTACAGCCATAAGTGGTGCACCAATTAATATCCAGGGCCTGGCCTTACCCTGCTTTGAACGTGTTCGCTCAATGATCTGCCCCATTATAACATTGGTAATGGCATCAATGGTTTTGCTGACAATCGGAAATACGGCCAAAAAAGTACCGCCCCACGCGTGGGTTAACTTTAGTACATCGGTATAATAAACGTTTAGATAAGAAGCCAGCACCGCATTGAGCAGAAGTGCACCTGACGGCCCAACAAGGTATCCCAGCCATTTTTCACTCCTTTGTACCCTGGCGCTGGTAATGCGAGAATTGAAGTATTCCTTGTCGAGCGCAGTGAGCTGCATAGCCTGCTCCCTCCCGGGGAATAAGTATTGGCGCAGTTGATGCCCAACCAAGTCTAACATGGAATTATTATTATACCGGTGTGTTTCTTTATAGTTACTATGCAGAAATCAGACCCACCGACAGACAGAAGATACATAATGAAAACATAAGGTAAGCAACATTTGTTTCTTAATTCTATTATAGAAAAATACACGAGCCTTTTCGTTCCAGCATTTACAACTGTCTGACAATATATTATCATAATAATATGAATAATGGAGACTGAAATCAATACGGAAGTAAAAACAAATATATCCAAAGCCGATGCACACAAAGACATTTGCCATTGATTGCAAGAGTGATCTGTATGAGTAAATGTCTTTTAAGCATCGATTGGGATTATTTTATATGTTCAAAAGAAAACAGGTTTTCATATGCTGAAACCCCGAGGAATATTGTTGATTCATGGTATAAGCGGTATTTTTTGCTTAAGATGCAGGGAAAGGACGCCAGAAATTTATATGCTTTATCTCCGGAGGTAAAGGATTTCTGGGCGAAGATTAGTCAAAAATTTATTATAGGAAGGGATATAACGGCTTATATTTCTGATTCCCACTCCCTTTCCTATCATATTGCTCAAAATACTGGATGCAGCAGCGTTTATCTGTTCGATGCCCATTCCGATCTGGGATACGGCGGCCTGTCCTCCCTAAATTTTGAACTGAACTGTGCCAATTGGCTGGGAAAACTTTTGAAAGACGGAATTGTTGTAAAAGCAAATATCATATACAGTCCTTATACTGCAGAAAAACCTCAGGATTTTGAAGAAATCAACAACGCCTTTAGCGTGGAATATTTAACATGTAGAGGGATTCCCAAGGGAATTGTTGTAGCCGTGATTCACATATGCAGGTCGGGAGCCTGGACACCGCCCTGGTATGATCATGAATTTCTGAAATTTATCAAGAACTCCGGCTTGCACAATATGGAATTTATAGATTGCATTCCGAGAAAATGGGATATCCGGAATATAGACTTATCCCAACAGATTAATTATATGCTGGCATAAACCTTTGGCTTTAACAGCAGCTTATCGCAATTTGTTTTTCAGCTTCCATAATTTATCTGGACAAGTACTTCTTATTTGATAAAATATTGTGAGACGCTCCTAACGAGTGGGCGGGAAAAAAGAAAGCATGGCCTTTATCCGGTGCAGCAAGCAAATGAATATGGCAATATTTGTTTGATATAATGAAGCGTATATAGGACTTGTTACATCCTATTTGGACTTGTTACATCCTATTTCGGACCTGGTGACGAAAAAGAAAGCTTAATTCGTGATAAAAGACAAATATAAAATTAGATGAGGTGGCAAATGATCGGGCTAGGAACCATAATTAATACGGCAGGCATACTTGTTGGCGGCATATCAGGAATGCTCTTTGGCAAATTGTTAAAGGAGCGTCATCAGGAATCTCTGAAAATAGCCTGCGGAATCAGTTCATTGTTTATAGGGATTGCCGGAGCAATGCAAGGAATGCTTACCATCAATAACGGAGTTATTAGCAGCGGCCAGACGATGCTGGTAACTCTTTGCCTTACTCTTGGTACTCTAACTGGTGAAATCATCGATATTGAATATTTTTTTGAAAAATTCGGAGAATGGCTGAAGCAAAAAAGCGGTAATTCAAAGGACAGCGAGTTTGTCAATGCCTTTGTAACGGCCTCATTAACCGTCTGTATCGGAGCTATGGCGATTGTCGGCGCTATCCAGGATGGTTTAACAGGCAACTGGTCGATTCTTGCAACCAAAGCAATACTGGACTTCATCATCATTATGATAATGACCTGTTCCCTTGGAAAAGGATGTATCTTTTCTGCCATTCCGGTTTTAATGTTCCAAGGATCGATAACGGTCCTTGCATCATTACTGAAACCGATAATGACGGATTTGGCTATGAACTATCTTTCGCTCGTTGGCTCCATCCTTATTTTTTGTGTTGGAGTAAACCTTGTATGGGGCAAAAGAATAAAAGTTGCCAATATGCTCCCGGCAATTGTTTTTGCTGTAATAGCTGCTTTTTTACCGGCTTTATTTTGACAAAACCATAATTTTTTGTGATATACAAAGGGTACACGGATTGCCAAACAACGTGATTCCAAATAATATATCAATGCTTTCATCATCTGATAGAATCTGATTGTTCTGAATAATCCCTGGCCAGTTGCAAGCATTACATTTCGAGCATCTTTTTTATTCACTGTGTATGGTACACTTCTCCCATTTGCCAGGACTTCTCCAATTTATCTTTCGAAATGAAAAGCCGGCATTGTATCAAGCTTCCACTGCCGGCTACATTATATTCTATGATATAATAGATCTTCCGTATTTTTATCTTAAAGCGTTTTTAATATAATCCATTGATTTTATCAAGCCCGGTGCTGGATCTTCGTGATGCTCAAACTCCACCGATATCATATACTGATAATCCGTATCGCGAAGATAACGCAATAATTCTGCTAACGGTGCATCACCATCGCCGATGGGCAGACAACCCTCGCCTCCGACAACGGTATCCTTAAAGTGAACATGATATGTTTTATCCCTCAGCAGCCTGGCGGCTTCCATCACATCATATCCCTGCATGTTATATATCCCTGTATCCAGGTTTGCACCTATACATTCAAACTCATCTATTGCTTTACGTATATCTTCAGGTTTCTCAAAATTGGGTTCGGGATGATTTTCAATGGCATATAACATATCGTATTTCTTGCAGCACCGCTCAACTTCGGCCAAAGTTTTTTCATAACCGTCCTTTAAAATACAGCCCGTTACGACTTTAGCCCCCAGAGCCCGGGCAAATCGATAGGCAGCTTCTATATCCGGGATATCGTTTACTCCCCAGCCGCCAATACAGTACGCCAGAGTTTCAAACCCCATTGATTTTAAATCCTCAGCTAATTTAACCGCCTGCTCTTCGCTATACACCTTGTATGAAAAGGTGGGTTCCCAGATTTCCAGGTTGGTATACCCCATTTTACGGATCTCATCTGCCAGCTTCATGAAATCATCATATTTAAACTCTTCACGATATTTGGCGCACATCACCGGCCAGCTGAAATTTTCGGGTGTTTGGTAATTGTAAATCCTCATGAAATAATTACAGGTAATCATACCTATATACATAATATTACCTCCATTCTTTAATACAATCCTTTTAGCACCTTTTCCAGGTGTTCTTTTGCCTGCTGATTGTAACGCCTTGGGTTGTGGGTAAACTCAACTTCAACAGATATAATTCCATCATACCCTACATGTCTGAGTGCATCTATTACCAGCGGGTAATCGATTATACCGCACCCGGGAGGAAGATTACCGCGCGTCATCCCGTCATTGTCCTTAGCGTGAACATTAAAAATCCGATCCCCCGTCATATATATGGCAAATACCACGTCAAAACGCTGCGTTACCAGGTGGGAAGTATCCAATTGTATGCCCAGATTCGGCGCTCCCACATCTTCAAACAGCCGCAGCCATGCATGGGGAGTGGAACAGATTGTACCGGCGAAACACTCCAGGGATAACTTCAATCCCTTGCTGCCAGCTAAGTCTGCACAATACTTAAGTGAATCCACATAGGTACGCCAATCCTTCTTAAAATCGTAGCCTTCGGCCATAATATATGAAACCTTGTCCGCTGAACCGCTCGTTACCGGAGTCTGAGTGCTTCCCGCAGGCCTCGGAGCGGTAATATTTATATGGGAACAGCCTAATGCAGCTGTAATATCAACACCGCGGGCAAAGTCTTCCAAAACCTGCTTGCGCACAGCCGGATCCGGATGGTTGATGTCTGGTGTTGAACTGACGAAGGTTCCGATCTCCAATCCAAGACCTTCTATGTGTTTCCGGAGTTTTTCAATGGTTTTGGGTGTATAATACTCCTTCATGGATTCAGGTGTACCTATAAGATCAATACACTCAAAACGATTAAGTCTATATAATGGTGTAAAAAGAAAAATAAGTTGAGCCAAAGCTCATGCCTCG
>LFSE01000062.1 GCA_001513075.1 Clostridiales bacterium DTU074
AATTGCTTGAATATGTACGTTTGGAGGCCAACCGGGTTTTGAGATCCTATCCCCATGAATTATCCGGTGGAATGAAACAGCGTGTATTGATTGCCCTTTCTATGTTACTGGATCCTCAGATGATTATACTGGATGAACCTACAACAGCATTGGACGTAATAACGCAGGATTACATTTTCAACATTTTGAAGCAAATCCATGAAGAACTTGGAATTACTATGTTACTGCTAACCCATGATATTGCGGTTGTAGCCAAAGTAGCACAGCTAATGGGTGTGATGTACGCCGGTCATCTGGTAGAGATCGGTGAAGTCAGGGAAATGTTTCGTAATGCCGTACACCCCTATACTAGACAGTTGTTGAGAGCTGCACCGTCGTTGCTGGATGAATTGAGAGAGCGGAATCCGATTATGGGAGGGCCTCCTGATCCTTATAACATGCCCGAAGGCTGCCCCTTCCATCCCCGTTGTTCAGACGGCGATCCCAAATGTAGCAAGCAAAAACCCCGGATGATAGAGGTGGCGCCGGGTCATAAGGTGATGTGTAATAAGTCCATGTAATTTTTGAAGGAGGAATATGGGAGATGGATAAGCCTTTGATGGAACTCAAGAATGTGGATATGTATTTTTATCAAAAAAGAGGAATTTTCAAGCCTAAAATTCCAATTGGAGCTGTTGTAGGTATAAATATGGCTATAAATGAAGGTGAGATTACCGCTTTAGTAGGGGAAAGCGGGGGTGGAAAGACCACCATAGGGAATATTGTAACGGGTTTGTTAAAACCTACTAATGGCCAGGTGCTGTTTCAGGGCAAGAATATTCATGAAATGACGCGGGTTGAATACAGGGAATACCGTCAAAGTGTGCAACTTGTTCAGCAGGACTCCTATGCCGCCCTTAATCCTGTACGTACCATCGAGCATTCGTTGACCGGGCCTATTCTATTTCGAAAAATAGCAAAAAACTATAAAGAAGCGGTTCAGATGGCAAAAGAGGCATTGATTCGTGTTGAACTTTCTCCTCCCGAGCTGTTTTTGGGAAAATACCCTCATCAATTATCCGGAGGGCAACGTCAGCGTATTTTAATGGCAAGAGCCATATTAATGAAGCCCAAAATCATTGTGGCTGATGAGCCGGTATCAATGATAGATGTGTCCCTCCGTATAGCTATACTCAATTTGATGGCCAGCTTAAACAGAGAAATGAATATAGCTTTTCTTTACATTACTCACGATTTGGCTACTGCTCGCTATATTGCACAGAAAGGAAGCATTAACGTCCTCTATCTTGGCAAAATAGTAGAAAGTGGTAAGACCAATGTGGTGTTGGAGCATCCTGCTCATCCGTACCTACAAGCATTGCTGACCGCCGTTCCCGTTCCTGATCCGGATATTGAAGCAAGAAAGAGGGAATTGCCGATAAAATCTATGGAGATGCCGTCTATAATTAATCCACCGTCAGGATGTCGCTTTCATCCCCGCTGCCCGTACGCCGATGTAAAGTGCAGTACGGAAGAACCGGAATTAACCATGTTTAATGGGCGCCTATGCGCCTGTCATCATGTAAAAGATATTCCGGAATGGAGTTATTTGGAATGAAAAACGATCCTTTGTCAAGACGGCATCGGTATAATGTATCACTAAGGATACATCGGAGTACTATTACATTAGCTCTGGTAATTTTCGTTCTCGGTATAATTATCCTACCGTGGAGCAATCCTTTTTCCCCGGCTTTCATACCATTGATACTGTCCATTGTCATCAGTCTGGTCACATTGATTTTGGCAAGTATAAGACTTAGAAAGCTGGCCAGGAAGGATATAGCTCAAGAAATGTTTGAATATAATGAATATGAAGAAGATTCTTCCGATTCATGATTGTGTATTCTATCGCAATTGCAATGATTGCGATGTCTTTTTTTATTATCCCGCTTATCTGACAGGGCATCAGTATATATTGATTTAACACCGGCTGTTTTTTGTCAGTTCATGTTTCAATGGCTAGACTTCTGTTTGTGTTGTGTTATTATTATCGTTCAAGTTTTCTTCCTCACGGATAACGCTGATAAAATTTTATTGATATGCTCCATTTTTTCACCAATTATGGTACAATTCTAGGGCAGTGTTAATCAGCCGAAGGCATTCGCCGGAAAACAGATTTATACAGAAAGATTGGTGGTTGCAAAACTCCATTTTTTGTGATATGAATAGATTTGGCATTGTTGTTTGGCACAAATCATGGTTGCATAGTATTGTAAGGCAGCACATGGATGGCATGTCTGGAAAATTCAAGGAAGAGAGAAGGTTGAATCCACAAGCATACGGCGAATTTCTAAGCGATTATTTGGTTAGCAGAATAATATTGCTCTGTTGACTGAATATAAAGATGAGAACAAGGAGATCTTTTGCATAAAAAGAGAAAAGTCAGAGAGGGAGTGTTGATTATGAAAATCACAAAGCTTGAAAGTATCTTTGTAAAACCAAGGTGGCATTTCCTCAAGGTGTATACCGATGAGGGGATCGTGGGTTATGGTGAACCCATTGTGGAAGGAAAGGCAAGAACTGTGGCAATGGCGGTCAAGGAGCTGGGAGATTATTTGATAGGCCAGGATCCGAGGAGGATTGAGCATTTATGGCAGATTTTGTACAGGGGTTCCTTTTACCGTGGGGGTCCGGTGCTGACCAGCGCGATAAGCGGAATTGAACAGGCCCTGTGGGATATTAAAGGAAAGTGGCTGGGAGTGCCGGTATATGAATTGCTAGGCGGTGCGGTACGAAACAGAATAAGGGTGTACGCCCATGCTCATGGCAATACGGTAGAGGAATTTGTTGAAAATGCCAAGCAAAAAGTGGCCGAAGGGTTTACGGCAATTAAGACCGGTTTTGACGGACCGGTAAGGATTGTTGACACCATGGAATACATAGAGAAATGTGAGGAGAAGATAGCAGCCGTACGCAGTGCGCTTCCAAAAAACGTTGATATAGCGGTTGATCTTCACGGTCGGTTTAGCCCGGCGATGGCCATCAGGATTGCCAAGGTTTTGGAGCCATATGGGATAATGTTTCTTGAGGAGCCATGCCTGCCTGAAAATGTGGATACCATGGTAACCGTTGCCCGGTCGACGTCAATACCCATAGCGACAGGCGAGCGGCTTTTTACAAAATGGGGTTTCAGAGAAGTGTTGGAGAAACAGGCTGCAGCGGTGCTTCAGCCGGATCTTTGTCATTGCGGAGGAATCCTTGAGGCAAAGAAAATAGCAGCCATGGCCGAGGTATATTATGCAGCCGTTGCTCCGCACAATCCGTTGGGGCCCATATCGTTGGCGGCTGGTCTACAGCTGGATGCATGTATACCAAACTTCCTGTGTCAGGAACAGGTTTCGCTTGGTGAGGGATATATAAAGGAACCATTCCAGGTGAAGGACGGTTATATAGAGCTGCCTACCAAACCGGGACTTGGTATTGAACTGGATGAGGAAGCTTTGAAGGATAAGATAGATGATGGAAGTTGGCAATCACCGGTGTGGTTTCATGAAGACGATGGTTCCTTTGGAGAGTGGTAAATAAAAAAGGAGGTTTTCGCGTTGGGAAAGATTACCGGTGCAACTGCCCTTATCAACCTTAATTTTGATTTGATGCGTAAGGCTGGTATTAATGCACTTCGCTATAGCTTTGGCTTTCCTTTCGGAGAGGATGGAAAGACCCCAGGTAAACGGTTTATGGATGTTATTGAAGGAGCGCGAAAGTTACGCAAAGAGGGCTTTGAGCTATTGGGTTCCACATTCGGTCAGGGTTCATATTGCTATGATCCCGAGGAAAAGCGCACAAAATGGGTTTCGTCTGTTCCAGAGTCAATAGGAGGATATGATTCCGAGGAGTTTTATGCTGCAGCTGAAGCAGCAGCTGAATACCTGGGCAGGGAATGTGCGGAGCTTTGTCAATACTGGCAGGTAGCCAATGAACCCGATATTACAATTTTCAAAGGTGATATGACAGATGAGCAGAATGTTCGCTTTCTCATATCTATAGCAAAGGGTTTAAAAAAAGGAAATCCTGATGCGAAACCGGGTATAAATATTAGCTTTATGACACCTTATAGCGAATGGCTGTTAAGTGAGCTGTATCAAAGAGCCGACACACCTTTTGAATACGTAGGCCTGGACGGATATATGGGTTCATGGCAGCCGGGGGGACCAGATGACTGGATTTGGTATATAGATAAAGCCCACGATATAACCGGCAAGCCGGTTATCATCAATGAATGGGGTTATTCCACGCTTCAAAGCGGTCCAAATCCCGATCCTGATGGGAAAAGATACTATAACCAGAGGGTGTGTCAGAGTAAAGAGTGGATACATGTATGGAAAAACCAGCATAATCCTGAGGAACAGGCAGATTATATAAGAGAATGTATGAAAATATTTGCTGAGCATCCTGCTGTAATAGGTGAGTTTTTCTTCAGATGGTCCGACACTGAAACCTGCTGGCAGTGCGGTGATCCTATGTGCCCTGCCGAGTGTGCATGGGGAATTGTTGATGTCCATGGAAATCCCAAGCCGGGTTATTATGCGCTTAAGGAGAGCTATGAAAAATATTTTAAAGGGCTGTAATAAGCATTGACTAATAAAATACAGCAATAAAGCAGGTCGATTAATATTGCAATAACTTGGAAAGGAGGTACCATAAATGGCAGATTCAAAACTAAAGACGGCACTTATAACAGGGGCCAGCCGGGGAATAGGAAGAGGCATTGCCATCGTATTGGCGCGGGAAGGATATGATGTTGCAATAACTTACGCACGGGAAAAGGAGAAGGCTGAGGAGGTAGCCCATTACATCGAGAATGAATATCGACGGCGATGTTTTGTTTATCAGGCTTCTCTGGAAAATCCCGACGTGCCAGAGAAAATGGTAAAGGATGCAATAGGAGATCTGGGCAGGCTTGATGTATTGGTCAACAACGCAGGCTTATCTTCAAGGGATGAAGTTTTAACCATGGATAAGGATAGGCTTGATTATCTGTTAAGTTTAAATTTTAAAGCGCCCTTGCTGGCCATAAAGGCTACTGCCAGACATATGGTAAAAAACGGTATTAAAGGAAATATTGTTAACATAACCTCAACCAGGGGCATACGTGCCTATCCCAATGATTTTATATATGGCGCCACAAAAGCGGCTTTAGCGAGAGCTACTGAGTCCATAGCCCTGGAGCTTTCCACCTACGGTATCCGGGTTAACTGCGTTGCGCCAGGGGCTACTGCTATCAGGGATGAGGCAAATGAATTTTATACGTATCTTGGAAATAAGATCCCCATGAACAGGATGGGGACTCCCGAAGATATAGGGAATGCGGTAGCCTGGCTTGTATCCGATAAAGCTACATATATAACCGGTGTAGTATTGCGGGTGGACGGCGGGCTGATACTGCCCGGCATGCCCGAGGAAAGGAATGCCCAGCGCATATATGAAGGTTGGGGCCGGTTAAAAAAGGTTGACCTCAGTGATGAGGTGTAGATGATTTTGTGTGGTTACCATTGAGGCGGGTCATGAACTGGACGAGATGAAGAGAGCTAAATTGGCTGCAAATGAAGAAACCGTTTGATTTCTTGCATTTGCAGCCTAAGCATAATGTTAACGGAAAGGAGTTTTACATATGGCAAAGGTGACGATAAGGGATATCCGTGTCATACTTACCGCACCAGTCGGGATCAATTTGGTGGTGGTAAAAGTTGAGACATCCGAACCCGGCCTGTATGGTTTGGGCTGTGCAACCTTTACGCAAAGATTTCTGGCGGTGAAGAGTGCCGTGGAGGATTATTTAAAGTCGTTCCTGGTGGGAAAGGATGTTGACAACATAGAAGATATATGGCATTCCTGCATGGTTAATTCATACTGGCGGAACGGGCCGGTGCTCAACAATGCTATTTCGGGTGTGGATATGGCTCTGTGGGATATCAAAGGTAAACGGGCCGGTATGCCGGTATACCAGCTTCTGGGTGGCAAATGCCGCGAAGGCGCAGCGGTATACCGCCATGCCGATGGACGGGATGTCCATGAGGTAGAGGATAACGTGCGCAAATATATGGAACAGGGATACCGGTATATTCGCTGTCAGTTGGGCGGATACGGAGGAAGGGTTCAGAAGCTATCGTCTCCCGAGAATGCTCCCCCGGGAGCCTATTATGATCCCGACGCCTATGCGATGAGCGTTCCTAAGCTGTTTGATCATGTACGAAGCAAAATCGGATTTGAAGTGGAGCTTTTGCATGATGTGCATGAAAGGCTGCAACCCATAGAAGCAGTAAGGCTGGCGAAGAATCTTGAACCTTACAGGCTCTTTTTCCTGGAGGATGCGTTGCCGCCCGAGCAGATAAGTTGGTTTGAGACGATCAGGAACCAGTGTGCTGTGCCGCTGGCAATGGGTGAGCTTTTTGTGCATCCATGTGAATGGACCCCATTAATAGCCAACAGGCTAATTGATTTTATACGAGTGCATATAAGCGCAATAGGAGGGATTACACCTGCCAGGAAGCTTGCAGCATTATGTGAGGCCTTCGGGGTACGAACGGCCTGGCATGGACCGGGAGATGTTTCACCGGTAGGGCATGCAGCTAATGTCCATCTTGATGTATGCTGTCCCAACTTTGGAGTACAGGAGTGGAGCGGCATTAGTGAACCTCTGGCGGAAGTTTTCCCGGGTTCTCCCGAGGTCAGGAACGGATACGTATATCCCAATGACAAACCGGGTCTGGGAATTGATATAGACGAAGAAAAGGCAGCAAAATATCCCTGCGAGAACCGGGTGATCAAATGGACTGTGGCCCGGACCCCCGATGGCACATCGGTTAAGCCGTGATATAAGAATTGAGCAATAAAAAGCCCTTAGTTATATGCTTAAACGGAGAAAATACGGGTTTGGATAAATATATTTGGGTGTACCAATGTCTCTTTGTCAGGATATGCCTGATGGAATGAGGATCGGGTATTAATTGCAATGGCCGTGGGAGCTGTAATTCCATATCAGCTTGTACGGCCATTTATTTTTTATAACAACTTACAGATGGGAGGGAAAAGATTATAAAGGTTATCACCGTTGGTTTCGTATTCAGGCCGGTCAGCCAAGAAGTGCCGGATGGCAAAAACCGGGTAGGCTTACAGATTTTTCACACATTTATGGGGTATCACGAACCGGTGGATCTGTAACGCTTAACCCCTATCTCCCATATAACTAGACAGGGTACAATAAATACAATTCCCATAAGTGGCGTCAACATGTAAAGGTATTCATTTTGATGAGCTTTGTCCAGAATATACATCAATGGGAGATAGTTTACGCAACCGAAAGGAATTATGAAGGTGAAAAAGCGGGCTATCCATTTTTTATATATGCTCAACGGATATTGGGCCATTTCTTTGCCGCCGTAGGTGAATATGTTTGCCACTTCAAGTCCCTGGATGGTCCAAAAGCACAGCGTGGCCGCAAGTATGAATATTCCGGTAAATATAAAAATCCCGCTAATCACCATGAGTATAAGGGTTATTACCTTAAACAGGGTCCATTTGATGGAAAGATTGGTTGCTGCCCAAACAAGTACCATAATACTCTGCAAAAGCCTTCCCACCCGGGTGAACTCAAATTGGGATCCCAGAACCTGGATAAACGTACTTCTGGGGCGCAACAGAATTCTGTCAAAATCTCCGCTGACCACCAGGTTTGAGAACAGATCAAAGCCGCGTACAAAACACTCGGTTATTGAAAAGGCCATGTTGATCACACCGAAACAAAGGGCGACTTCGAAAAAATTCCATCCTTTGATATTGCCAAAACGTTCAAATAAGAAGTAGACACCGGCAAATACCGAAAGTGGCAGGAAGAGCTGCCCGAACGACAGTAGCCAGAAGGAGAACCGGTATTGCATCTGTGCTTTCAGCAATATTGACATATATTTGAAATACAGTTTCATTGATAGTTTTCCCCCTTAAATCGTCTGGTCTTAACAGCTTTGTCAATGTTTCCCGCTTACTGCTTTATCCTTGCTTGACAAAAGATTATCCGCCCTGCACCACTACCCTTTTTTGTACTTTTTTCATGGCAATCCGTCCTGACAGTACAAGCACACCAAGCCATATGAGTTGAGTAAATATGCCTTCCAAAGCTTGGTTGGGAGGTATATGTCCCGTATACACCCTGAAGGGCATATCTGCCGCCAACCTAAAGGGAAGAAAGTATGCTATTTTTTGCAGCCATTGGGGCATGAAGGGGATGGGGATAATCATACCTGAGAAGAAGTCCCCTATTGTTGTTGCTATTACCATAGAGCCTGTAGGCAGCATGGTAATGAACATTGATATATAAACCAACATTGATATTGATACAAGCACCATCAATCCCAAAAACAGGGAGACGATGAAAAGCAAAAATGCTGTAGCGCTGTCCGGCAGTGTCATTTTATAGGGTTCGGGAAAAAGGAATGCAACTACCAATATGGGGAAGCAGCGTAGCATAGCGCCTGATAACCTTTGTGCCGTCAGCTTTGCAAACCAGAAGCCATAGATACTGCAAGGTCTGCAGAATTCATAGGCAATGTTCCCGCTGGTTATAAGATTGATGATCTCGTTATCCCGGATCCATAGGGCAATAAACACCAGAAATGCCTGCTGAAGCCATATATAAGCAATAACCTGTTTTAACGATATCGGTAAGGTACCGGTAGCGTTTTCATAAAAGGCTTCATAAATCATTATATGCATTATACCCCAGAAAAACTGGGTGGCAATTCCGGCAAAGGCGGCTGCCCTGTATTGCAGGCCATTTATGAACCGGAGCCTGAAGACTGAAAGATAAGCTTTCATACCGCATACTCCCTGTATAGCTTGAGAATTAATTCATCTATCGGCTGTGACTCTATTGATACATCCACAATATCCACGATGTTGGACAACCTGGAAATGACATCCGCTAATGCGCTTCCATTGCCATCGACCCTCAGGATTAGCTTTTCCTGGGAACAGGACACAATGTTTACCCCTGGTATGCCAACTATCGTATTATCAATGGGAAAACCATTTCCCCTGAAATTGATGTTAATTGTCTTTTGATTTGAAAAACGGCTCCGTAAATCGTCCAGGTTACCGTCATAGAGAATCCGCCCCCTGCCTATCAACAAAATCCTGTTTGCAAGGGCCTCAATATCGCTCATATCATGGGTTGTCAGGATAACAGTGACATTTTTCTCCCTGTTGATGGTCTTTATGAACTGTCTGATCGCTATCTTAGATTCAGCATCAAGACCGATGGTAGGTTCGTCTAAAAAAAGTATTTTAGGGTTATGCAGCAATGAAGCGGCTAACTCACATCTCATACGCTGGCCAAGGCTTAACTGGCGAACGGGTGTGTTTATGATATTCTGCAGTTCAAGGGTACTAATAAGCAAGTCGAGATTGTTCGAATAATCCCTGTTGGGAATTCTGTATATATCTCGGAGAAGCTCGTATGAGTCGATTACCGGAACATCCCACCAGAGCTGGGTTCTCTGCCCGAAAACCACTCCGATGCTTCTAACGTGGTCTATCCTCTCCTTCCAAGGGATCCTTCCCATTATAACGCATTGTCCTCTGTCCGGTACCAGTATTCCGCTCATAGTCTTTATTGTGGTGGATTTGCCTGCACCGTTAGGACCTATATATCCCACAATCTCTCCAGTGTCGACGGTGAAGGAAACATCCTTCAACGCTTCTACTTTATCATACTTCCGGCAGAACAGGGACTTGGCTGCCTGTTTTAAGCCGGCCGAGCGCCTTGCAACCTTGAAGGTCTTGTACAAACCCGAAATCTCTATTTGGGGCATGCTGTTTATTCCTCCTGAATCTCTTTGCCTCGCTTATCTCGGTATTTATATTGAAAGATGGTATAGGATGCCTTCCATTATGCTCCTTATAGGTATTATACAAGGCCTGAAAGAGCAATCGGTCATTATTCTATATTCTTTAAAGCGTCTGGAAAACGTATTTTCGGTGATTGGTTTGACGAAAAGATATTCCGGCTTTATTGAAAAGAAGCTTTACTTTTGTACATTCTGCGCAAGTTATATTATTCTGTACACTCTGCGCCAGCTTATGTTATTGAGTACTGCATTGGACGATGCCTGAAAGAGCTAAGGAACAAAACGGAAGGAATATACCGTCTCCACATTATACAGTAAATATTGTATTTTTCATAGGGGTATTTTTTCATTTTTTATATACATTTAGGTGTTTAAATGAATGCCCTTTTATGGTACAGTTATAGTAGGCATATGTAAACTTCAGAATATTTGCTACTTTGAATTTATATTTTATACTGTATTTCTTAATATGTTTGTGCTGTTTTTGTTTATTCTATACTTAATTTTACAATGAGAGCCTTTATAGATATAAGTTTACTGTGTATTGACTGGTGCCGATTTATGTGTTACACTGAATGTAAACGCTTACATTTCCTGTTTTAGACAACATACATGCTTTACATTTTTTCAAGATAGGAAGCAGGGTATGCATTATTTCCAACCAGCCGGATTTCTTAGTCCTACAAGCTTTCAAATTTGGATAAAACGTCGGGGAGACAAAATTAGATAGAGACACAGTAGGGATGGATTACAGAGTGTATTATGGAAAAACTGAATAATGGGTTGTGAAAACGGATGAAGAAAGGAGCTGTCATGATATGAAATTGTCGGATATCGGGCTTATTGGCCTGGCGGTTATGGGCCAGAATTTGGTGCTCAATATGGAGAGCAAGGGATACTCGGTTTCGGTATATAATCGAACTGCAGAGCGAACGAGGGAATTTGTATCCGGGGCAGCCAGAGGAAAGGACAGAATCTTACCCGCATATACTCTGGAGGATTTTGTTGGATCCCTGGCCAGGCCGCGGAAAATCATGATCATGGTTAAGGCAGGGCCGGCGGTAGACAGTGTAATTGAGCAGCTGGTTCCCCTGCTTGATGAGGGAGACATAGTGATAGACGGCGGAAATTCTTACTTTAAGGACACTATAAGGAGAGCACAACAGCTTTCCTCCAGGAGTATACATTTTATGGGCGTTGGAGTGTCAGGTGGGGAAGAAGGGGCGCTGAAAGGTCCTAGCATAATGCCGGGAGGCAGTAAAGATGCCTGGGAACAGGTGGGAGGCATTTTAAGGGCCATATCGGCGAAGGTGGATGGCATTCCCTGTTGCGATTATATAGGGCCCGATGGTGCCGGGCATTATGTAAAGATGGTACATAACGGTATTGAATACGGGGATATGCAGCTCATCAGCGAAGCATATTTTCTCATGAAAGAACTGCTGCGATTTACGGCGGCGGATATGCAAGCCGTATTCCAGGAGTGGAATAGAGATCAGCTTAATTCATATCTGATCGAGATCACAGCAGACATACTGGGAAGGATCGATGAGGAGACAGGACAGCCGCTGGTTGATGTAATACTGGATCGGGCAGGCCAGAAGGGCACCGGTAAGTGGACGTCACAGGAAGGACTTGAATTGGGGACTGCCATTCCAACCATTGCAGAGGCAGTTTTTGCCCGATATATGTCGGCCATTAAGGAACAGCGCGTGGCCGCGTCCCAAGTACTGAAAGGCCCAATAACTGAACCAGTAAAAGAGAAGGAAAAGCTGGTGGATGACATCGGCAAAGCCCTGTATGCTTCCAAAATCTGTTCATATGCCCAGGGCTTTGATCTGCTTACCCAGGCTTCAAAGGCGTACAACTGGAATCTCAAGCTGGGTGACATTGCCCTGCTGTGGCGTGGAGGGTGCATTATCCGTGCCCAGTTTCTGGACAGGATAAAGGAGGCTTACGAAAGGAAGCCGGATCTTGCAAATCTGCTTCTCGATCCCTATTTCCGGGAAATTATACATCAATCCCAGGACAGTTGGAGACGGGTGGTAAGCCTGGCGGCCCGACACGGTATACCTGTACCCTGCTTTAGCTCCGCCCTGTCCTATTATGACTCCTACCGCAGGGAAAAGTTGCCTGCCAATCTTATTCAGGCTCAACGAGACTACTTTGGTGCTCACACATATGAGAGGGTGGACAGAGAAGGAAGCTTTCATACCGATTGGATTAAAAATTGATTGATGGTCTGTTTTGGCAAGTAGATGATTTACGCTTTGAGTTAATTGCAAAAACAAATATGGTTTTTTATAAAAAAACAAAATAAGGGGGCGTGGTTTAAATGAGTGTAAGTTTTGATTTAACCGGAAAGGTGGCCGTTATCACCGGAGGAGCTGGTATACTGTGCAGCGAGATGGCCAGACAGCTGGCTGAAAGTGGGGTCAGCGTTGCTATACTGGATCTGTTTGGTGATAAGGCTGAGAAGGTGGCGGAAGAAATCACCGCTAAGGGTGGCAGAGCTATAGGGGTTCAGGCCGATGTGCTTGACAAGAACAGCCTTATAAATGCCAGGGACAGGGTGCTCAAAGAGTTTGGACGGGTTGATATTCTGATCAACGGAGCGGGCGGCAACAAGAAGGAAGCTACCACAAGCGATGATATGAGCTTTTTTGATATACCTCTGGAAGCTCTTCAATGGGTGTTCAATTTAAACTTTATGGGAACGGTTTTGACCACTCAGGTATTTGGTCGGGTGATGGCCGAACAGGGAAGCGGCAGTATAATCAACATCTCCTCCATGTCGTCCTTGACACCTCTGACCAGAGTTGTGGGGTACAGTGCAGCCAAGGCAGCCGTGAATAATTTTACCCAGTGGATTGCTGTGTACATGAATCAGAACTATTCAACCAACATCCGGGTCAATGCCATTGCACCGGGATTTCTTCTTACCCAGCAAAACTATTATTTGCTGGTGGATGAAAAAACCGGACAGGATACCGAAAGAGGGAAGGCCATTAAGAAAAACACGCCCATGGGCCGATACGGGAAGCCCGAAGAATTGATAGGAGCTATCATCTGGCTGGCTTCTGATGCTTCATCCTTTGTCAATGGAGTGGTGATACCCATAGATGGCGGTTTTTCAGCCTTTTCAGGGGTATAGGAATTGTAGCATTGAGACCAATTCGTCGAATATTATGATACGGTTTTATTAAATTTGGTCAGCGAAAAAACTTCATCAGCAAATTTTTTATAATATTTGTTTTTTCCGATGCAGCATATTTTTAGGCGTATAACACCAACTCTCAAATTGGTTACAGTGAAAGGGGGAGGAAGTCATGAACGTCCTTGCTATAGAGGTGAGCACTTCCTCGGCCAAGGCAATGGTATTCTCGACGGATAGAGGGATTAGAGGGGTATGCAGCGCCCCCTACAAGGATAGCGTCAGCGATGTGGTTTCCCAGGATCCCGAGGGGATTTACCAGGCTCTTGTAGAATGTGCAAGAAATGTTGTTGAGAAGGTGGGATGTTCTATCGATGGGATTGGCCTGGGAAGCACGTGGCACAGCCTATTGTTTTTGGATCGGCATCGCAAACCAATAGGAAGGATATTGACATGGGCCAATACCGAAGCAGCCCCGACGGCCTATCGGTATCGGGAAGATGAGGAATTGAAACTTTGGTTTTACCGGAAGACGGGCTGCATGGTTCACAGCATATATCCGGTATGGAAATATATACATGCCAGGCAGAACCGGTATCAGGAGCTTGATCCGGAAGGGCATCTGTCTTCGCAGGCTGAATACATTTTTGAGAGAATGACGGGGGAGGTGGCCGTTTCCACCAGCATTGCTTCGGGAACCGGCTTCATGAATATACATACCCTGGAATGGGATCAGGAGATATTGGATTTTGCGGGTTTGAAAAAATCTCAGCTTTCACCCATCTATGATTTTGAGCATACTGCTCCCCTGAGGGAGGAAGCTGCAAGGGAGCTGGGATTAAAGCCGGGCACGCCGGTAGTGCTTCCGGGCCCCGACGGCGCTTTAAACCAGGTGGGAGCCGGTGCTTTGGGAGAAGGGGTTATGACCATGTCGGTGGGTACGAGCGGAGCGATCAGGCTTGCCAGCGAAGTTCCCCTTTTACCCCCGCAGCCCTCAACCTGGTGTTACTATGCGGCTGAGGGAAAGAGGTTGGCGGGGGCCGCCATTTCGGGAGCCGGCAACTGCGTTGAGTGGTTTGTTAACAAGGCCAACCTGGGCAATACGGATTACCGAATGTTGGATGAGATGGCTGCCGATATTGATAGGGAGGGTGCCCCGGTGTTCCTGCCCTTTTTGTACGGGGAACGCTGTCCCGGATGGGATGATGGCAGGGCAGGCGGTTTTTTCGATATAAAGGCTCACCATGGAGTAGGGGATCTCCACTATTCCATACTGGAAGGAATACTGTTCAATCTTTATCAGTGCTACATAGCTCTGACACAGGTAGGGGGTACGCCAAGGGAAATCCGCATATCGGGAGGTATAGAGAATTCGCCCCTGTGGCTTCATATGGCAGCTGACATCTTTCAAAGGGAGATATCCACGTCAAAGATTGAACACGCCTCTACCATGGGAGCTGTGGTGGCGGCTTTGAAAGTTGTTGGTGCAATAGAGGATATGAACGCCTTCCAACCCGAACCAGGTGAGACAATCGTTCCGGATGAGAAATTGGGAAAATTATACGAAGCCAGGTTTGAGCGATATATGGAATGGTACCGGAAAACTGGAGGTGAATAGGTAATGATGGGAATTGCAGTGAAATCTGCGGATGATAGGGGACTGGACGGCAGAGAAGTTCGTTCCGCCCTTGTAAAAGCTCTGGAAAAACGTAAGGGAAGCTTGAGCAAGGTGCTGCTTTTGCCTCCCGACTTTACCCGGGCCCATTCGGGTGCGGGAGAGATTACTGCGGTGCTTTATGACATGCTAAAGGATACCTGCCAGGTGGATATCATGCCGGCACTGGGCACCCACATGCCCATGAGCGATGAGGAGAGAATCGCTTTTTTCGGGGAAGAAATCCCCAAAGAACGCTTTTTTGTGCATAACTGGCGGGATGATGTGGTTAAAATAGGGGAGATTCCCGCTGACTTTATCCGAGAGATATCCGAGGGGCTGATGGCAGAACCCATTGACGTGGAGGTAAACCGGCGTCTTATAGAAGGAGGCTATGATCTTATTATCTCCATTGGTCAGGTTGTACCTCATGAAGTGGTGGGGATGGCCAATTACAGCAAAAACGTCTTTGTTGGTTGCGGCGGGCAAAAAATGATTAATCAGACCCATATGCTTGGAGCCATATACGGTATGGAGAGGATCATGGGCCGGGATCATTCTCCGGTACGCAAGGTGTTTGACTATGCTGAAGAGCATTTTGCCCGGGACCTTCCGCTGATGTATATACTTACGGTGACCACCCATCAGGATGACAGGGTTTTAATACACGGCCTGTTCATCGGGAGAGAACGACGGTTGTTTGAAGAAGCTGTGGCCTTGAGTCAGGAAAAAAATATGCAGTTTCTTGATGAACCCCTTGATAAGGTTGTTGTCTTTCTTGATCCCCAGGAATTCAAAAGCACCTGGCTGGGCAACAAAGCCATATACAGAACGCGTATGGCCATTGCCGACGGGGGTGAGCTGATAGTGCTGGCTCCCGGTGTACGGCAGTTTGGTGAGGACAGGGACAACGATCGATTGATCCGAAAATATGGCTATGTAGGACGTGAACGGGTGTTAAAGCTGTTCAGGGAGCAGGTGGACCTTCAGCAAAACCAATCGGTGGCAGCCCACCTTATCCACGGCTCATCGGACGGACGCTTTACCATCACCTATGCGCCAGGTCATTTAAATCGGGAAGAGGTGGAAGGGGTTAACTTTAAATATATGGATCTTGAGCAGGCATATTCGATGTACGATCCAAAGAAGCTGAAGGATGGATTTAACGTATTGGACAATGGTGAGAGGATCTTCTATATTAGCAATCCGGCATTGGGCTTGTGGGCTTACCGGGGGAGATTTCACTAGAATATCAGTGCCGACGATATATTCGAGTAAAGCTTATAAATCCTAACCCCGTCAGTTTTTAGCTAATTTTAGAAGGATGTGCGTATATGAGAGATTTGGAAATTCTGAGAAGTGAATATATGGAAGTCAAGGTGTGTCCCCAATTGGGAGCTGGGATCTTTTCAATGCGTTATCTTCTTGGGGCTCACTGGGTGGATGTGATGCGGCCCACTCCATATGAAGCAGTTGAAAAAAGGGAACCGGGAGCATTGGCCTCTTTTGTAATGATCCCATATTCCAACCGCATTGAAAACGCCGTGCTTAAATATAGAGGGAATAACTACATGCTTAGCAAGAACACGCCTGAAGGCCATGCCATCCATGGAGAGGTGCGTTCCCGCCCCTGGCGTATACTTCAAAAGGAGCCGGGATATATAGCAATGGAATTTGACAGCCGGGATTTTGAAGACATATCCTGGCCCTTCCCGTTTTATGCCCGGATTGAATACAGGGTGTCGGGACGGGTGTTTTTAGTCAGGTTAGCGTTGGAGAATACAGGGGATCTTATTATGCCCGCTGGTATGGGCATTCATCCGTATTTTATGAGAAAGCTGACGCCGGAAGATAATGCTGTGATACTGAAAGTACCGGTAAAGGGCGTATATCCCGGTGATACGCCCATACCCACCGGTCCTTGGACAGATGTGCCGGATGAACTGGATTTCTCCCAGGGGAAAGAGCTGGATTTTCGCCATATTGACAAGTGCTACAGGGTTTTTAATGCTCCTACACTTATTAAATGGCCCGGCAGCCAGGTTTCACTTACAATGGAAGCCGATAATATCTTCAAACACATAATCATCTATTCCCCGAAAGATTCGAAGGACTTTTTTGCCGTTGAACCGGTCAGCAACTGTAACAACGTATTCAATATGGCGGAGCAGGGTGTGGAGGATACCGGGACGGTATATCTGCAGCCCGGTGAGACCTTTATGGGGAATATAACCATAAAGATGGAGTGATGGGCCTGCGACCGAAGAAAGGGAGTAATTGAAGTTATAAACATTGGAATAGTGCAATAAAACTGAAATAGGTGTCGTAGAATTGTTCTTCCTGGTAGAAGGATTTTGGATGAAAGAAATCGAATATATTAATCAAAAAACCGGGAAGCGGAGGTGTAGAAATGGACGGAGCAGGCATTGCGGTCGGTGGTAATCTGGTTGTTGATTATGTTAAGGTCATTGACAGTTACCCAAGGCAGGGCAATTTATCGTCGATTTTGTCCATAAAAAAGTCGGTTGGTGGCGCGGTAACCAATGTTTTGCTTGATCTGGCAAAGATGGATCCGGACCTTGAGCTTCAGGCCATAGGCCTTGTAGGCAATGATGAGGACGGTGAATATGTGGAGGAACTGCTTAGGAAGCACAAGGTTGATATTTCCTTGCTTGGAAAGACTGCATCGGCAAATACGTCATTTACCGATGTTATGACGGTCGAGTCCACCGGAGATAGGACTTTTTTCCATTATAGGGGAGCTAACAGCCTGCTGGCTTTTGAACATTTCGATTTTAATAAAATAAAGGCCAGGCTGTTGCACATAGGGTATGTGCTTCTCCTGGATGCTCTGGATTCAGCGGATGAAGAATATGGCACCGTACTGGCCAGGACCCTGGCAGCTGCCCAGAGCAGGGGAATAAAGACCTCCATCGATGTGGTAAGCGAAAACAGCGACAGGTTTTCCAGGATCGTGCCTCCCAGCCTCAAATATACCAATTACTGCATTATAAATGAGGTAGAGGCCTCATTGACCACCCAGATTCCTGCCAGGGATTCAACCGGCGCCCTTATGCCTGATAAGCTGGAAAGGATGTGCGATACCCTTTTTGAGATGGGGGTTCATGATTGGGTGATTATCCATGCGCCTGAAGGGGCCGTTGCAAAAGATGCCAGTGGCAGGAGGTACGGACAGCCGTCGCTGGATTTGCCGCCGGGATATATCAAGGGAACCGTCGGAGCCGGTGACGCTTTTTGTGCCGGGGTACTATACTCAATATATAAGGGATGGGATATGGAAAAAGCTTTGGCAGTTGGGACGGCGGCGGCAGCCTGCTGTCTATCCGAAGTCAGTGCAACCGAAGGTATGAAGGATATCCAAAGTATTGAGAAACTCTTTGATTGCATGCCCAAAAGGCAATTTTGAACTTTCAGGGGTGCAAGCTGCTTATCCTGGCAAACAAGGGGAAACAGTAGTACTCGTGGTAGCGGTTATATAAGGCGGACTGCCCATTGTTTGAAAAACATTGTACAGAGGCTGTTGCGGCCCTGAAGTGCGGGCAATTCGGCAGCTAATGTTTCAGTAGGTTGTACCTTTATAGGATTGCATATTTGTAGATGAAAGTATTTTACTGTAAGAAGGGGTGTATGAACAATATGAAGCGTTCTAAGATAAATGCCGTAATAAGAGAGGCGACCAGCGCCTTTGAGAGGCACGGCTGGGCCCTTCCGCCCAAACCCAGGTGGGATGTTACCGACTTCGGGCTGGGGGATTTTGATAATATTGGGCTTACGCTGGTGAATTTAACCGAGCAGCCCGAGTATTGCGAGAAGATTATGTACGTCAAACACAGGCAGGTAACTCCTACCCATTATCATGCGTCCAAGAAAGAGGATATCATATGCAGATGGGGAAAACTGGCGGTGCAGCTGGAGGGGGATAGTGATACCATAAGGCTTCAGATAAATGGTGAGAAAACCGATGTTCCCGTAGGCAAGCCCCTGATCCTTTCCGCGGGAGAAAGAATAACCATGGAACCCGGGGTGCGCCATTCTTTCTGGGCTGAATCGGAATACGCCATTGTGGGAGAGGTATCAACCGCAAATGATGACCAGCACGACAATTTCTTTGATAACCCCGATATAGGGAGATTCAGCGAGATAGAAGAGGATGAACCGGCTATTGTTAAGCTGGTAAGCGATTAATCATACATCCTCTTTCTTTTTTATAGTTGTATGTAAGCGCTTACCAACATCCCACCGTGATAAATGACAAAGCCTGCCTTCCATGGCAATGGATGATGCTAGCTATACGGAGGATGATGCTGGACTTATGAATATATATGAAATAGCCAAAAAAGCCGGGGTGTCCATTGCAACGGTCTCCCGGGTGGTAAATAAAAGTCCGAACGTGAAACCCGAAACCAGGGAAAGGGTCGAAGCGGTGCTTAGGGAGTTTAGGTATACGCCGAATGCCATTGCCCGGAGCCTTGTTATGAAGGCTACCAATACAATCGGTGTATTGACCAGTGATGTGAGGGATTCCTATTATGCCAGTGCCATATATACCATTGAACAAAAATTCAGGGAATACGGATACAATGTTATTCTGTGCAATACCGGCTTGGAAATAGAGAATAAGAGAGAGTATCTGAAGATAATGCTTCAGAAAAAGGTTGACGGAATCATCCTGGTAGGTTCGGTATTTAGGGAAAAGTCGAATAACAGGCACATCTATGACACGGCCCTTCATGTGCCCCTGGTGATGCTCAACGGCGATTTGGCTGGTGATAATGTTTACTCCATCGTATGCGATGATGAAACGGGTACCTATAAGGCTGTGGATCTGTTGTTCTCAAAGGGACATCGGGAAATGGTATATCTGTATGATGCCGACAGTTTCAGCGGCATGGCGAAAATTCGCGGTTTCAAAAGGGGTATGGAGGAAAAAGGGCTTATCCTTGGCAACAGCAGCATTATCAAAGTACCGCCGGGAGTCATGGGAGGATATGAAGGGGTTGAAAGGCTGGACAGGGAAGGTGTGAAATATACTGCCATTTTAACAAGCGAGGATGTTATTGCAGCAGGTGTGTTGAAAAAGCTGAAGGAGACGGGGAAAAAGGTTCCCCGGGATGTGGCGGTTATCGGATATAACAATTCCCAGGTTGCCATATGCACTACTCCCGAGCTGTCCACGGTAGACAACAAGGTGGAGGAGATGGCAATGGGTGCGGTTCAGATGCTATAC
>LFSE01000061.1 GCA_001513075.1 Clostridiales bacterium DTU074
TTCTTCCTTTATGGTATGGGGAGTTTCCTTCAAAGCCGATACTTTGTCGGGGAGTCCCAGGTCCCTTGCATATTTTTCAAATGCTTCCTGGACAATCTGGTGTATAGCGAAGATATCCTGCTCGGAAGCCTTTTTAATTGTCAATTCCATATCAGATTTCTCCTTTTCCCGAATTAATAATCCCAGAAATATTATCTGAAGTTTACGGATGAAATTTGCTGCTTGCTATTACCGGCGATATAGCGCTACTTCTTTTTCATTTGTTATTTGCCCTGTCCCCCATCAGGAGCACCATAATGGCTTTATGCGCATGCAGTCGGTTTTCAGCCTCATCGAATACTACCGAGCGGGGTCCGTCGATTACATCGGATGTTACTTCCTCTCCCCGATGGGCCGGCAGACAGTGCATGAATATGGCGTCATCTTTAGCGTGAGAAAAGAGTTTTATGTTTACCTGATATGGGCTAAAGTGTTTTACCCTGTTTACAAAATCCTCTTCCTGACCCATGCTGGCCCATACATCGGTATATACCACATCGGCATCGCGTATGGCTTCCAACGGGTCGTGAGTTATCAGGACATCGGCACCTGTTGCCATGCCGTTTTTCATCGCAGTTTCCATTATCTCCTGTTTTGGCAGATAGCCCTCCGGACAGGCAACCGATATATGCATGCCAACCTTGGTGCACCCGATCAATAGGGAGTGGCATACATTATTACCGTCTCCGATAAAGGCCAGTTTAAGGCCTGCCAGGGCACCCTTTTTTTCATATATCGTCATCAAATCGGCCAGCACCTGACAGGGATGAAGAAGATCGGTAAGCCCGTTTATAACCGGAATTGAACTATATTGAGCCAGCTCTTCCACATCCTCCTGTCTAAAAGTCCTGATCATAAGTCCATCGAGATAGCGGGACAATACACTGGCCGTATCGCCTATGGTTTCACCCCGGCCAAGTTGGATATCATTGGCATTTAGGAACAGGGCGTATCCTCCCAATTGGTAAATTCCCACTTCAAAGGATACCCTGGTGCGTGTGGAAGACTTGGTGAATATCATTCCCAGGCTTTT
Organism: Clostridiales bacterium DTU074; assembly: GCA_001513075.1. GTDB lineage: Bacteria > Bacillota > Clostridia > Caldicoprobacterales > Caldicoprobacteraceae > DTU074. The sequence goes on from LFSE01000061.1 coordinate 1,073, forward strand.
CCCTGAAAGATAGGGATGGGGGATTTTTTCTTTATGCTTTTGCTTGAGCTCCAAAGCCTTGCTTAACACCTGGTATATTTCATCCTGGCTGTAGTCCTGCAATTTAATGAGATGCTTTTGCATAAATGCTTTTTCAGCTTGATAGTTGTATAGATCCAGTTTCATATATTTTCCTCCTGTAAGTGATCTATATTGTGTTATCGGTTAACAGCTAAAACCGGCGGCATGGCTGAAGCGTTAGCGCAAATTGAATACCGGTTGAGAGGGATTATCTCAAACCTCTCATTGCGGTGTTTCAGGGTTTGAAGGATGGCCCGTACAGTGTCCAGGGAGGTTATACACGGTATGTTGAATTCCATGGCCGTTCTTCTCAGCATAAAGCCGAACCGAGATGGATTCTTGCCGCGGGTGGGCGTATTTATTACCATCTGGAAAAAATCATTCTTCAGTGCATCGATAAGATGCATTTTACGAACCTGACGGACCGGAAAGCCTTTTTTCGAAAAATATTCGTATGTGCCGTCGGTGGCGTATATGTTGTACCCCATAGAGCTAAGCTCAGCTGCCATACCGGAGGCTTCTTCTTTATCCCGATCGGCCACCGAAAAAAGTATATTTCCGCTTGAGGGTATCTGTATACCGGCCGCCATTAGCGCTTTATGCAGTGCTTTATAATAGCTGGTGTCGGTTCCCATCACTTCTCCCGTTGACTTCATTTCCGGTCCAAGGAATATGTCAACGGTTGTAAGCTTTGCAAAGGAAAACACCGGCGCCTTCACGGTGACCAGATGGGGCTCGGGCACAACTCCCGTGGCATAGCCCAGCTCCTCAAGGCTTTGCCCCAGCATAATGCGGGTGGCCAGCTTAACCATGGGGATTCCGGTAGCTTTGCTTAACACCGGAACTGTGCGGCTGGCCCGGGGGTTAACCTCCAGGACATACAGGTTATTGTCCGGATCCAGTACAAACTGTATGTTAAACAAGCCTTTGATATTGAGGGCTTTGGCAATCCTCACCGAATAATCGACGATCCTGTTTTTTATTTCATCGGAAAGGTGCTGTGCCGGATATACTGCTATGCTGTCTCCTGAATGAACCCCTGCACGTTCAATGTGCTCCATTATTCCTACCACAAGGACATCTTTGCCATCGCTGATCCCGTCTATTTCCACTTCCTTGCCGGGGATATATTTATCCACCAGCACTGGGTGATTGCGGGATACAACCACCGCTGCCTTCATATACTCCAGCAATTCCTCGTGGTTGTAGACCAGCTCCATGGCTCTGCCGCCCAGAACGTAGGAAGGCCGGACCAGAACCGGATAACTTATTTTTTCAGCAATTCTGACCGCATCATCAACCGAATATGCCGTACTGCCGGCGGGCATGGGAATATTGAGGCCTTTCAAGGTTTTTAGAAATTCTTCCCGGTCCTCGGCTTTGTCAATATCCTCAACCGATGTGCCCAGTATTCTGACTCCCGCTTTGGCCAGAGGCTGTGCAAGGTTGATTGCGGTTTGCCCGCCGAATTGGACCACCACTCCCAGGGGTTTTTCTCTTTCAATTATGTCCAGCACGCACTCCTTCGTCAGGGGTTCGAAATACAGCGTATCGGAAATATCGAAATCGGTGCTGACGGTTTCCGGGTTGTTGTTTATAATGACGGCCTTTATTCCCAGCTCCCTGAGGGCTTTGGCACAGTGTACGCTGCAGTAATCAAACTCAATTCCCTGCCCGATGCGGATGGGCCCCGAACCGATTATGACCACCTTTTGCCCCTCCGAGGGTTTGGCATCATCGTATATGTCATAGCTGGAGTAATAGTAGGGGGTAGCAGCCTTAAATTCTCCCGCACAGGTGTCTACTATCTTGTATACCGGGCCTATTCCGTACTGCTTTCTCAAATCCTTTACTTCCGATTCAGAGGCATTTAGAAGTTCGGCAATATAGCTGTCGCCGAAGCCGTATTTCTTACATTCATACAGCAGCTCTCTGCTTATGGTTTTTCCCCGGCAGGCCTTAACCCTTGAGCTTAAGCTGTTGATGTTTTGCAGCTTTCTTATGAAAAACCGATCAATGCCCGTGATTTCATGGATCTCATCCACGCTGTAGCCCCGGTTTAAGGCCTCGGAGATCACGAATATCCTCTCGTCATCGGGGTTTTTCAGGGAATTCATTATTGCCTGGTCGGACCAGCTTGTTATTTCCTTCATACCAATATGATAGTTCATCTTTATGTCAAGGGAGTCTATGGCCTTGAGAAGGGATTCCTCGAAGTTCCTGCCTATGGCCATTACCTCTCCTGTTGCTTTCATTTGAGTGCCCAGGGTGCGGTTGGCTGTAGCAAACTTGTCAAAGGGCCACCTTGGAACCTTGGTAACCACATAGTCAACCGATGGTTCAAAGCAGGCATAGGTGGTCTGGGTTACCGGATTTACGATCTCATCCAGGTTAAGGCCTACGGCGATCTTGCTCACCACCCGGGCTATGGGATAACCGGTGGCTTTGGAAGCCAGGGCGCTGGAGCGGCTAACCCTTGGGTTGACTTCAATGACCACATACTCAAAGCTGTTGGGATTTAGGGCAAACTGTATATTGCATCCTCCCTGAATTTCCAATGCCCGGATTATTCTTTTAGCCGCGTTGGCCAACATGGAATGCTCCTTGTGGGAAAGGGTTTGGCTGGGAGCAACAACTATGCTGTCTCCAGTGTGGATGCCAACTGGATCCAGATTCTCCATGGTGCACACCACTATGCAGTTATCGGCGCCGTCCCGTATGACCTCATATTCAATTTCCTTCCAGCCAACTAGGCTTTGTTCCACTATAACCTGATGGATTATGCTGCTTTTAAGTCCCCGGGCAACGATGCTCTTGTATTCTTCCATGTTGTGGGCGATTCCGCCGCCGGTGCCTCCCAGGGTGTAGGCCGGCCGGATTATAATGGGGAAACCCACTTCCTCAGCAAAACTGATAGCCTCCGATAAGGAGGTGACAACGGCGCTTGACGCCACTTTTTCCCCAATTTCTTCCATGGCTATTTTAAATGTCTTGCGATCTTCAGCCTTCTGGATGGATGAAAGGGAGGTGCCCAGAAGCTGAATGCCCAGCCGATCCAATATACCGCTTTGAGCCAGCTGGACAGCCATATTCAGGCCGGTTTGCCCTCCCAGGGTCGGAAGAATTCCCTGGGGGCGTTCCCGGTACAGAATTCTGGATACAACATCCAGCGTTATGGGCTCAATGTATATCCTGTCGGCAATATCAGGATCAGTCATGATCGTGGCCGGATTGCTGTTTACCAGCACCACCTGTATATTCTCTTCTTTGAGGGCTTTACAGGCCTGCGTGCCTGAATAGTCGAATTCAGCTGCCTGCCCGATGACTATGGGTCCCGAGCCTATAACCAGTACCTTGTCTATATCCTGTCGTTTTGGCATATTCCAACTCCTTTTCTGTGCTTAGCTGGATTTGATAAAGTGATAAATGTGAGTGTCATAGCCTTTGAGCAGCTTTTGAATATAAAGCGCTGCCTATAGGCTGGCTACGAACTCCGTCAATACCCGGGAGGACTCATCTTCAGCCAAAGCAAATCCCGGATGAAACTGGATCCCCCTCAGGGGATACCGGGTGGAGATAAAACCTTCTACGGTATTGTCGTTCATGTTAATGTGGGTCACGACTAAATCCTTTGCTGAATCACTTTCAAGGATAAAATCGTGGTGTTGGTATGTCATGTATACCCGCTGATTTGATAGATCCTTTACCGGTTGGTTGTTTCCGTAATGGCCTGCTTTGAGCCTGGCTACCTCCATACCCATCGCCATACCCGCAAGCTGACAGCCCAGCCCGATCCCCAGTATGGGCTTTTGGCCTATAAGGGCTCTTATCGTTTTAACAGCATAGGGCAGCATACGCGGATCTCCCGGTCCGCCCGACAGTATAACGCCATCAGGCCGCAATGAAAGTATTTCTTTATCATCGGCATATGCAGGAAGCATGAAAATATGGCAGTCCAGGCTTGCCAGGCTATTGATTAGGCTGTATTTTACTCCCAGATCCAACACCGCTATTCTGGGACCCTTTCCTTCCAGGGAGAATACCGAGCCAACGGTGATCTCCGCCACCGGATCGGTATGCAGCTTTGACAGTTTATTAACTTTGTCGAGCAGCGCCTCCACATTGTCATTGACGGATGAGATAATTCCCCGCATGCTGCCCTTCTCCCTTAGACTGTGAACCAGATGCCGGGTATCTATATCCTGAATGCCGGTGATTCCATTCATTCTCAGAAAATCGGCCAGAGAACCATGGCTGCGCCAGCTACTGGGTTCATCGCACAGCTCTTTTATGATGACCCCTCTTGCCTGAACCATCGGGGATTCGTTGTCTTCTAGGTTATAGCCGTAATTTCCTATCATTGGATATGTGAAGGTTACTATTTTGCCCCGGTAACAGGGATCGGTCAGGATCTCCTGATAGCCGGTCATGGATGAATTGAATACCAGCTGTCCGAAAACTTCTCCTTCACTGCCGATAAGCTTGCCGATATAATGGGAGCCATCCTCCAGGACCAACACCGCTTTTTTCATGTTCAGACCTCCGATATATCGTTGAATATTGAATCCAATTGGCATACCAGCCCATTGATTTCCTTTTCGGTGATGATCAGTGGGGGGACGAATCGCAGGGTGTTGTAGCCGGTACAGTTGATAATAAATCCCCTTTCAAAGGCTAGGTTAACGATATCCTTTCCGGATACCGATGGATCCAGCTCCATGCCCAGCATCAATCCCTTCCCCCTGACATCCTTGATGAATTTATACTTATCTTTGAGATCATTAAGCTTGCCTTTGAAGTAATCACCAAGTTTGGCACATCTGTCTATAAGGTCTTCTTGTAAAATTGTGGAAAGGATAGCTATGCCGGCCGAGCAGGCAAGGGGATTGCCTCCAAAGGTTGAACCGTGGCTGCCGGGGTCAAAAGCCGATGCAACCGGCTCTCTGGCTATAATGGCGCCAATGGGTATCCCGCCTCCCAGCCCCTTTGCAAGGGTTATAATGTCCGGCTGTATGCCATAATGCTGGTATGCAAACAGTCTGCCGGTCCTTCCCATACCGGTTTGTACTTCATCTATGATAAGCAGAATGCCCTTTTCCCTGCACAACCTTTCCAGGCCCTTAACATATTCATATTCGGCTTCAATGATACCGCCTTCCCCCTGAATAAGCTCGATCATGACGGCGCTGGTTTTGTCGTCAATGGCCTTCTCCAGGGCTTCAAGATCGTTATAGGGCACAGTTTTAAAGCCTTCGGGCATGGGCTGGAAGGGCTTTTGATATTTCTCCTGCCCGGTGGCGGCCAGGGTGGCCAGAGTTCTGCCATGAAAGGAATTGTCAGTGGTTATTATCTCATATTTATTCATTCCCATATTCCAATAATACTTCCTGGCCAGCTTGATTGCCCCTTCATTGGCTTCAGCCCCGCTGTTGGCAAAGAAGACCCTGTCACCGAAGCTGTTTTGAACGAGGAGCTGAGCCAGCTTTGCCTGCGCTTCGATGTAGAACAGATTGGAACAGTGTATGAGCTTTTTAAGCTGGGCTGAGACGGCTTCCACAAGGGCAGGATGACCGTAGCCCAGCACGTTAACCGCAATTCCTCCCAAAAAGTCGGTATAAGCTTTTCCTTCCTTATCGTACAGGGTGGAATTGGAGCCGTATTCAAATACAACCTGCATCCTGTCGCCGAATGTATTCATATAGTATTTTTTATCAAGAGCTATGATATCCTGGGTATTCATTGGCTATACCCCCTTATTATTTATAGTTATAATTATACAATTAAATGAATAATAATTCAACATTGGTAATTAAATTTTTTGTTTTAATCTGCACCGGAGCGAATTGAAAATTTAACTTCCACCCTCATGGTTATGAAATGTGGAACTCAATCTTAAAATCCCAATAATTTGGCAATATTGACATCAAATGTTAAGTATTGTACACTGTTTCAAGGGTATATTTTTTCGGCATATGCTTTACATATTTGGATTGAACTCATCGTGCTGACAGAGAAAATCGCTTTGTTTTTGTGCGGATCATTTTCTTGTCGTATTTTAACAAACAGGCTTGCTGACGCAAATAATCGTTCCAAATCAATGACCGGCTTGCTTTTCGCCAATAACACCAGGAAGGCAAAGCTCATATCTTCGGCTTGCGGGTATACGTCATTTAGTAGAGTTCAAAACCAAATAAGGGGAGGATGGTAATGGAAAGGGATATTAAAAAACTGATCTCGCAGATGACCCTGGAGGAGAAGGCCGGTATGTGTTCCGGGCTTGACTTCTGGCACCTGAAAGGTGTCGAACGATTGGGCATTCCATCCATAATGGTTACTGACGGTCCGCACGGCCTGCGCAAGCAACAGGCGGATGCCGATCACCTGGGAGTTCATAAGAGCGTTCCGGCTACATGCTTTCCTTCGGCTGCAGGCCTTGCCAGCTCGTGGAACCGAGAACTGCTTGAGAAGGTGGGGGCCGCGATAGGAGAGGAGTGTCAGGCTGAAGACGTAGCGGTTTTGCTTGGGCCGGGAGCCAATATCAAGCGTTCACCGCTGTGCGGAAGAAATTTTGAGTATTTTTCGGAGGATCCGTATCTGTCTTCCGAGATGGCAGCCAGCCATATAAGAGGAGTGCAGAGTCAGGGTATTGGGACTTCCCTTAAACACTATGCTGTCAACAATCAGGAACACCGTAGGATGACAGTAGATGCAATTGTGGATGAGAGGACCTTGCGGGAGATATATCTGGCCAGCTTTGAAGGGGCTGTAAAGCAAGCACGGCCCTGGACGGTAATGTGTTCATACAATAAGGTGAACGGTGAATTTGCTTCCGAACACAAATACCTGTTGACCGATATTCTGAGGGGTGAATGGGGTTTTGAAGGCATTGTGGTTTCCGATTGGGGTGCGGTGAATGAAAGGGTAAAGGGACTGGCAGCCGGCTTGGATCTGGAGATGCCCTCCAGTTTTGGAATAGGAGATCGAAAGATAGTTGAGGCCGTTAAGGCCGGAATATTGTCCGAAGAAGAACTGGACATGGTGGTGGAACGAATACTGAAACTGATATTTAAGGCCGTTGAAAACAAAAGGCCGAATGCCACCTATGATAAAGAAGCCCACCATCAGCTGGCAAGAGAGGTAGCCAGGGAATGCATGGTTCTTCTGAAGAATGAAGATAGAATCCTGCCGCTTAAGAGGGAGGGGACCATTGCCGTAATTGGTGAGTTTGCAAGGCGGCCCCGATATCAGGGAGGAGGTAGTTCACATGTAAATCCCACCAGGCTGGACGATGTGTATGAGGAGATCTGTAAGGTGGCTGGCGATAATGCACATATCGTGTACGCAAGAGGGTATGATCTGGAAAAGGATGAGGCCGATGTGTCGCTTTTGAATGAAGCCAGGGAAACGGCTGCCAAAGCCGATATTGCCGTTATCATTGCCGGGCTTCCTGAAAGGTATGAATCCGAGGGGTATGACCGGCAGCATATGAGCATGCCCGAGAGCCATAATACATTAATCGAAGCTGTAGCGCAGGTTCAGCCCAATGTGGTTGTTGTTCTTTGCAACGGTTCACCGGTTGAGATGCCTTGGCTTGACCGTGTAAAGGGCGTTTTGGAGGCATATCTGGCTGGACAGGCTCTTGGAGGTGCCATTGCGGATATATTATTCGGTGAAGCCAATCCCAGTGGCAAACTGGCCGAAACCTTCCCCAGGAAGCTCAGCGACAATCCTTCATATCTGAATTTTCCGGGGGAAGGGGACAGGGTGGAATACAGGGAGGAGATATTTGTAGGTTATAGGTACTATGACAAGAAAAACATAGAACCCCTGTTTCCATTTGGCTTTGGCTTGAGCTATACCACTTTTGAGTACAGCGACCTCCAAATCAGCAAAAAGGAGATTTTGGATAACGAGACAGTCGATGTTACCGTGCGGGTTAAGAATACAGGAAATATGACGGGCAAGGAGATCGTCCAGCTGTATGTGAGGGATGTGGAAAGCTCAGTAATAAGGCCGGAGAAGGAGTTAAAAGGCTTTGAAAAGATTGAACTGAAGCCGGGGGAGGAAAAAACTGTTTCATTTATCCTGGATAAGAGGGCTTTTGCCTATTATAACACTGATATACAGGACTGGCATGTGGAAAGCGGAGAATTTGAAATACTGATAGGCAGGTCTTCCCGGGATATCGCATTAAGGGATACCATCACGGTTAAATCGACGGTTGATGTAAGGAAGCGGATCCACAGGAACACCACAATAGGAGATATTCTTTCAGACCCGGTTATCGGACCCGTGGCAAAAGAGGAATTTGCAAGGATGAACAAAAACAGTCCCTTTATGAGGGAGGGAGCCGATGAAGAAGAGGCTATGGATATGATGATAGCTATCATGAAGTACATGCCCCTTCGTGCTGTTGTAAACTTAAGCATGGGCCGGTTTACCGATGAGATGCTGGATGAGATGGTCAATAAATTCAATCGAATTTTGGAGGATGAAGATTATGAATTATTATAGATCACATGAGGTGGAGGAAGGCATTACATGTATAAAGAGCGTGCTGACGGGCGAGTTCATGTATTTAGTTGAAGGGAAGGACAGAGCTATATTGATTGATACCGGTATGGGTCTAGGCAATGTTAAAGAATATGTGGAGGGCTTGACCGACTTGCCCTATGATGTTGTACTTTCCCACGGCCATATTGATCATATAGGAGGAGCTTTCCTTTACCGATCGGTCTATATAAACCCCGGAGATATTTCTCTGTTTAAAGAGCATGGAAATAAAGAGCTGAGGGAAGAAAGCCTAAAAAATATATTGAAGGAACATTCCATGCCTGAGGATGATTATGTGCCGGTCAGGGACATTGAACTGCTCCCATTGGAGAACGGGTACCTGTTTAACCTTGGCGGATTGACAATTGAAGTGATTGAAGCCCCGGGTCATACTCCTGGTTCTGTGTGCTTTCTTTTGAGGGAAAGAAGGATATTATTCACCGGTGATGCCTGCAACAGCTTCACATTCCTTTTCCTGGATGAAAGCCTGCCAATTCAGGAGTATCAAAAAACGGTGGGCATGCTTCTGGACATGGAAGGCAGGTATGCTCGGATACTGCTATCCCACGGAATTCCGGTAGTACCCGCGTCAATCATACAGGATGTATACGATTGCTGTACCGATATTATGAAAGGCAATGTGGATGATGTACCCTATAGTTTTATGGGCAGAAAGGCTTATATTGCAAAGAGGCAAGACCCTCGCGGAGGAAGGGCGGACGGAAAACTGGGCAACATCGTTTATCGGAAGGATAATATCTACTCATAGGCCATTGTGTAATGAGAAAAGCCATGAACTTCTGGTATCATTGCCTGATAAAACATACATTAAAGAAAAATAGCCGGGTTTCCGGCTATTTTTTCTAAAAGTACGTTTTTTCTTCCAGATAATCCTCTATTTCATCAACTTTTATGCGTATCTGCTCCATAGTATCCCTGTCCCTTATGGTAACCGTATGATTTTCAAGGGTATCAAAATCAATGGTAATACAGTATGGGGTTCCGATCTCATCCTGACGCCTGTATCGCCTGCCGATGCTGCCGGTTTCGTCGTAGTCCACAATGAATTTCTTTAGCAGCTGGTTGTAAAGCTGTTCGGCGGGTTCCCGAAGCTTTTTCACAAGGGGCAGTACTGCTGCCTTGTAGGGAGCCAGAGCGGGATGCAGCTTTAATACCACCCTTTTTTCTCCGTCGTCCAACTGTTCTTCATTGTAAGCATCACAGAGGAAAGCCAGCAGTATGCGGTCTGTCCCTACCGAAGGCTCGACACAGTAGGGTATATATTGCTCGTTGGTGATCGGGTCAAGGTAATTGAAGTTCTCCCCTGAATGCTGGGCATGCTGTTTTAGATCAAAATCCGTTCTGTTTGCTATGCCCCATACTTCACCCCATCCAAAGGGGAACATGTATTCAATGTCCGTTGTCGCGGTGCTGTAGTGGGACAGTTCTTCTGGGGAATGATCCCTCATCCTGAGGTTGTTTTCATTCATCCCCAGGCTTATCAGCCAGTTCTTGCAGAAATCCTTCCAGTATTTAAACCACTCCATGTCTTCTCCCGGCTTGCAGAAGAATTCCAATTCCATCTGCTCAAATTCCCGGGTCCGGAAGATGAAGTTGCCGGGGGTTATCTCGTTGCGGAACGCCTTGCCTATCTGCCCGATCCCAAAGGGTATTTTCTTCCGCGATGTCCTTAGGACATTCTTGAAGTTTACGAATATTCCCTGGGCCGTTTCTGGTCTGAGATACAGTTCGGCTTTTGAATCCTCGGTAACTCCTTGAAAGGTTTTGAACATCAGGTTAAAATGGCGGATGGGCGTAAAATTGTGCTTGCCGCATTCCGGGCACGGAATTTTATTGCTATTTATAAATTCAAGCATTTGTTCGTTGCTCCATCCCATTACAGAGGGATCTGGATAATTGTTCGCTGCCATGTAATCCTCGATCATATTGTCTGCCCTGAAGCGGGATTTGCATTCCCGACAATCGATCAACGGGTCATTGAACCTTTCCAGATGGCCGGATGCCACCCAGGTGCGGGGATTCATAAGGAGGGCAGCGTCAATTCCAACGTTGTACGGGCTTTCCTGGATAAATTTTTTCCACCAGGCCTTTTTTATATTGTTTTTCAATTCAACTCCTAAAGGACCGTAATCCCAAGTGTTGGCCAAACCGCCGTATATTTCAGAACCGGGATAAATAAAACCTCGGTTTTTGCATAGTGCTACAATCTTTTCCATTTTATCCTGCTCTGCCACGGAAAAACCTCCTTCAATTTGAACAGTACTATGTGTTATAGCCTAATTTATAACATCAAAATAATATCATACAATGGAAAGTGTTGCAACCGAGGAATTTCATAAGCGGGACCCGGGATATATTGTTGTTCCGGCAAGCATAATAATAAAAAGTAAATTCCTTCGATATGAAACCTGATGGGATTTATTTACGTCTGATATAGGGAAGCTGAATATTTGAACGTTTTTGCGAGGATGAGGAATATGAGGATGATAGTGCTTATGCTTGTTCTTTTGTGTTTTCTGCTCGGGTGTTCCAATGGGACGGTTATCCCCATGTCCCGTATTTCATATGATTCCTCGGATACGAATAAAATTGTAATAATTGAAATAGCTGATGATTCCGAACCGATTTTTGAGCTGTATGGAAGCGGATTGGTCCGAAGACGAAAGGACATATTCCAGGAGGAATTTGAAAGTGGGAATTTAAGCGAAAAGCAGATAAAACAGCTTCTCAATCATCTTATTAACAAACAGCGTGTCGGTGATTTGGGCTCCTATTATCCGGAAAATATCATCCCGGGGATTGAAATGTATCCCAACTCTGAGTTATCATTAAAGATAAGGATAGACGGTTTTTATAAACAGATCCAGTTTGCTTACAGCAATGTAGGGGGTGAATTGGATTATTTCAGGGAAGAGGAACGTATTGATGAGGAGACCTTTAAGGAACTGGACAGACTGCGGTCAGTATTTCAGTACCTTATGGAATACAAATATTAACAAGAAAGGATGGATTGCATGAAAGCTATAAGGCCCGCTATTTACGGAAGAAGGGGTGTACTGGCGACAGGGCATTGCCTTGCAACATCTGCCGGGCTGAAGATGTTTGCTAAAGGAGGTAATGCAGTTGATGCCGGGGTTGCTGCCGGGTTTGCTCTGGCGGTGCTCAAGCCTCATCAAAACGGCTTGGGTGGCGAGTGTCCCATACTTATATACAATCCGAAAGATGGACGGGTTATAGCCATAAGCGGGCAGGGAACGGCTCCACGGAATGCCACTATAGAGTGGTTCAGGAATAGGGGGATAAGTATGATTCCCGGCGACGGCTTCCTGGGTGCCACCGTACCGGGATTGGTTGGCTCCTATTTGACTGCTTTGTTAAAATTCGGAAAGCTGTCCCTCTGTGATGTGTTGGAACCTGCTCTTGAACTGGCCGAATATGGTTTTCCGGTGTACCAGGCCCTGCACAACACACTGACATCGCTAAGGGACAAGTTTGTAAACGAATGGCCTACATCTGCTGAGGTTTACACTCCCGGAGGGAGGATCCCGAAAGTTGGCGAGATACTAAAGCAGCCGGGCATTGCCCGTACATTCAGGCTTATGATTGAGGCCGAAAAAAGCTGCAACGGCGATAGAGAGATGGGCATCAGGAGTGCCATGGACTGTTTCTATAGGGGGGAAATAGCCGATAAAATACTTGAATTCTGCCAGAATAATTCATTTAAAGATGCAAGCGGTAAAAGTCATACAGCATTGCTTACAAAGGAAGACTTTGATACATATGAAACCAGGCTTGAAAAGCCGGTATATGCAGATTACAAGAATTACAGGGTTTTCAAATGCGGGCCCTGGACCCAGGGACCGGTGTTCCTGCAACAGCTGAAGTTGTTGGAGGACTTTGACTTAAAAGGCATGGGTCACAATTCCGCAGATTACATTCATACGGTGGTTGAGTGTTCCAAACTGGCATTTGCGGACAGAGACAGGTATTACGGTGATCCCGAATTAACGGAAGTTCCTCTTGATATGCTGTTGTCCGAGGAATACAATGCGCAGCAAAGAGTCAGAATTGATCCGTTAAAGGCAAATAACTTCATCCCTCACAGCGATTATGTTACAAATAGTGACGAATCGTATAAGGGGGATACAACCCACCTCGATGCGGTTGATGCCGAGGGATTTATGATGTCAGCCACGCCCAGCGGAGGATGGATCCCCTCATCGCCGGTTATCCCGTACGTCGGTTTTCCTCTGGGTACGAGAGCTCAGATGTTTAATTTTAATCCCACTCATCCCAACTGCCTTGCACCGGGGAAGAGGCCCAGGACAACCCTTACGCCATCACTGGCCTTTAAAGACGGTAAGCCCTGGATGGTGTTCGGCACACCGGGTGGTGATATGCAGGATCAGTGGACGCTGCAGTTCTTTTTGAACATAGCGGAATTCGGCATGGGTATACAGGAAGCCGTGGAAGCGCCTACCTTTCATACAACACACTTTGTAAATTCCTTCTATCCCCATACAGTTGGGGATGGCACCGTGTATGTTGAAGAGGGAATAGAGCTGGCTGCGTTATACAAGCTTCAGGAAAAGGGACACAGACTTCACCTGAATGGTTTCAATACCAATGGCGAGGTTTGCGGTGTAAGGTATGATTTTGATAACGGTCTTATTGAGGGAGCGGCATCTCCCAAGAGTGAAGGCAATGCCTATGCAATGGGCTGGTAAACTGTTGTTAGCGGGTCCGGAGATGTATTTGTTCAGTGGTAGTCGGTTGTTTGAAACATCGGTCTGTTCGTATTGAAAAGGCTATTTGAACAAATTTGGGAATATGCGAAGGTTTATAGAAAGGAAATGATAATATGCTTTTAATCGTCCTCCATAAAGTTGCTGTCAATTATTTTCGTGATTCCAAACATGGCTTCCGCTTCATCCGGACCTACGATTTGAACTCTGAATTTGGAACCTTTATAAATTCCCAGCGCCAGTATTGATAACAAGCTCTTGCCGTTTCCAATCTTTCCGTCTTTTATAACATATACATCAGATTTATAGCTGTTTGCTACCTTTGTGAATTTGGCAGCGGGGCGGGCATGCAGACCAGCCTCATTTTCCATGATAAAATCCTTTTCTACCATTAGCTTTCCTTCTCCTTGTGTATTTAATTGTTTAAGGCGGTATCAAATAACCGCTTTTTTTATCATCGGATGTACTTTAAAATGTATTGGATGAGCACAAAAGGTGCTTATTCACATGCAATCATTATTGCCTTCTATTTTACTGCATTTTTATACAAAATACAATGCTTTCTCATCAGTTTTGCACTATTAAATAGGCAACCCCTTGCTTTTGCAAGGGGTTGCGCTGGTAATGATTTTATACAATATTGGGGAGGCATTTTAAACCTTCTTCAAGCATTTCATTGGTATACTCCACATCCTCAAGCTGATCATTGAAGTAAGCTTCGTAAGCAGCGAGATCAAAATGACCGTGTCCGCTCAGGCAGAACAAAATAGTTTTGGCTTCGCCCGCTTCCCTGCATCTGATGGCTTCATCAATTGCTGTTTTAATAGCATGGGCCGATTCGGGAGCTGGAAGTATTCCTTCAGTCCTGGCAAATTTGACTGCGCTTTCAAATACTGCCCTTTGATAGACTGCCCGGGCCTCAATAAGCCCGTCATGATATAATTGGCTTACCAGTGCCGAATCGCCATGGTATCGAAGCCCGCCGGCATGGATGCCTGGTGGGACAAATCCATGACCAAGGGTATACATCGGTACGATGGGTGCCATCTTGGCTGTATCGCCGTAGTCATATGCAAATACTCCTTTGGTCAGGGTGGGACAGGCCGCTGGTTCTACCGCTATGGCCTGAAGTTTTTTCCCATCCCTTATCTTGTCCATCAAAAAGGGGAAGCTTATTCCCGCAAAATTGCTGCCGCCACCGCAGCATCCGATGACTATGTCGGGGTATTCATCGATCTTTTCCATTTGAAGCTTTGCTTCCTGACCGATTATAGTCTGGTGAAGCACTACATGGTTCAGAACGCTTCCCAAAGCGTAATTGGTATCGTCATGGGTGGCTGCATCCTCAACGGCTTCACTTATGGCTATACCTAAACTTCCCAGCGAATCGGGATTTTCGGCCAAAATCCTTTTTCCGGCTTCGGTATGCGGGCTGGGGCTGGGTATGACGGTGGCGCCGTATGTTTCCATCAACAGCTTACGGTAAGGTTTTTGCTGATAGCTGACCTTCACCATGTATACGGTGCATTCCAGGCCGAACATACTGGCGGCGATACTCAGGGCAGAACCCCATTGCCCGGCTCCGGTCTCGGTAGACAGCCTTTTTATACCCGCTATCTTGTTGTAGTAGGCCTGGGGTATGGCAGTGTTCAGCTTGTGGCTGCCCGATGGTGTGACACCTTCATATTTGTAATAGATCCTAGCAGGAGTATCCAGCTCAGCCTCCAGGCGATATGCCCTGCACAGCGGGGATGGCCTGAAGGATTTGTACATTTCCTGTACTTCCTCTGGGATATCAATGAATCGCTGGGTACTTGCTTCTTGAAGGATTAAGTCCTTTGGAAATATAGCCGCTAAGTCATCGGGTGTAACCGGTTTTTTGGTTACCGGGTTTAACGCCGGCTTTAAAGGTGTGGGCAGATCAGCCTGAATGTTGTACCAGGTGGTGGGAAGCTCCTGTTCTGACAGGTATACTCGGTAGGGTACTCTTCTCATCTTTCTCATCTCTCTCATCTCTCCTTTATAAAATTTATATTGCTTTCCATTGTACACAAAGGAGCAGAAAAAAACAAGCATTATTTTACTTTGGATCATAAATATCCGAAAAATCTGCTTTTGGATAATACGGCGACAATACAGATGAATGCACGGCAAAAGCATGAATGAATATATTACCATGGAATAAATTACAGATAAAC
>LFSE01000074.1 GCA_001513075.1 Clostridiales bacterium DTU074
ATCTTTTGGAGAACCAAAGCGATAAATCCTGGGGTTTGGGGCAAAGCCCCAAGGCTAATTTAACTTGCATTTTTTCTTCTTTTACCATTATGCAGTTTATTTAATCTTACGTATTTTCACCATTTTTGCTCCTTTTTTGAGTTATTTTTTTGTGATTTTTTCAGGATGCTTTATCGTGCTGCGTAACATAAAAGAGATGCGATTATATTTCTGTGGGACGATATAAATGGATGTAAAAACTCATGCAGAATAGAAATTTCAGTGGGATCGGGCTTGGATCATATCCTGATATCTCCTCCAAAGCCTCAAGTATTCCGAGCTTCTTTTTACTGCCTCAGCACATCGGGAAGTTCTTTATTGGTATATCACCACTCCTTTTCCCACATTTCTTGGTTGCATATTGTTCAAAGTCGATAGCTGTATAAATTCCGCACACTGCCGGCAATGTTTTACGCCCAACGCTTTTAATTTCTTCATACCCACTGTAAGAGCTACTGTAGCAAGTCCCTTCCTGCGAATATTTTACCACCAAAAATGGAATTACTTATTACATAATTAACCCAAAATAATACAGATACTTATCTTGGCATAATTATAGCGCAATCAATGACAAATCAAATTTGGTTCAGATTACTTTAATTTAAAATCATTGTCGCGCCTCATATCAATCAATAATATATTTTATTATTTTTTATCTTTTCTTTTTTTTGGTAGGAATCTAGCTATAACCGCAGTCTGCCGGTATTGGGCAGACTGCGGCAGCAAATTTTGTGAAATTTAGTTGGCAATTGAAAACAGAATAGCAGAAAGCATTCATCTCGCCGTAATATTATCGGATGAGTGTGAAGTTTCGGAAAACATTGACCAGAGTATTGGCAACGGTTGACATTGTCTTGATAAATATATCAAGTGCAACACCGACAACATCCTTACGCACATCGCCGACAGTATCGCCGGTAACTGCTGATTTATGAGCTGCTGTTCCTTTGCCATGCCCCTCCAGAGCTCCGGATTCGATGTACTTTTTCGCATTATCAAACGTTCCACCGGAATTTCCCATGAATATAGCGCGCGGGATGGCAACGATCGTAGCTCCAATCAACAAACCCCCAACAAAATCAACACCAAAAATAAAACCGCTGAGCACAGGAATCAACATAGCTAATACGGAAGGGAACAGCATTTTGTGGAGGGCTCCTTGAGTTGCCATCTGGATCATACAGTTATAATCCGGGCGAACTGTACCTTCCATAACACCGGGAACTGACAAAAGCTTGTTACCTTCATCAGCCATTGTACGTGCAGATTCGATCGTATTGTCCGTCAGAATCGCGCTGAAGTATTCCACCAGAGCACCGCCGATTATCGCACCGGCAACCACGGCGAAGTTCGCTATATTCAAAACCATTTCCGCATTTTCGGAAGTGTAATTTCCAACATATGAAACGATCAGGCTGACAGTAGCAAAAGCGGCACTGCCAATAGCGAAGCCCTTGCCGATAGCTGCAGTCGTATTACCTACGGCGTCCAGCTTGTCTGTAATCACACGAACCTTTTCGGGAAGGTGGCAGCTTTCCGCCAGGCCACCAGCATTATCAGCGATCGGTCCGAATGCATCAATGGAAACTGTCGTTCCAACGAAAGAGAGCATGCCGAGAGACGAGATGGCAATGCCATAGGTACCGCCTAAACTTCCGCTTGCAAAAAGCGCGATGCCAATCATCAAAATCGGCAGTAGACAGCTACGACTACCAATCGCGTCGCCTTTGGTAATAACAAAGGCATCGCCCTCAGTTGCCATTTCAGCAAGCTTTTTGGTTGGTTTAAAATCAGAAGAAGTATAATATTCGGTAATGGTTCCTATAGCTACACCGCTGGCGAGTCCGATCACCGCACAGATCCACGGGGTAAACCAACTTACTTTCCAACCGTATGTTTCTAATGTGGCAGCATCGATTTTTCCGAAGATAAGCCATGATGCACCCAGACCAAGAATAACTGTCAATCCTGCAGAGATCCAGGTGGCAAGATTTAATTCGTGAGAGGGATTGCTTCCCATCTTTTTCACATTCGCATACAGCATACCAATCAGGCAGCTCAACAGACCTGATCCTGCAAGAACGATCGGGAAGATTACAGTCGGATTAAACATGTGGTCAATGCCGAATTTCTGAAACATAATTACGGCAATCATGATTGCAGCAGACATAGTCGCGACAAAACTCTCAAGAAGATCTGAGCAGTTACCCGCAATATCATTGACATTGTCACCGATAAAGTCAGCAATTATATTCGGAATTCTGCTATCATCCTCCGGAAGATCATTCCGGATTTTACCCAGAATATCAGCAGAAATATCAGCAGCTTTTGTATAATTGCCACCTGCGACACGGTTGAACATAGCTACCAAAGAGCATCCAAGCGAATATGTTGATACACGTATTACAGAGGAATTGATTCCTTGGAGATGAATCAGAAGACCGCTGCCTTCCGCTTGATGGTTAACTCCGCCAAAAATCAACAGAACTGCAACTAGGCCGAACATTCCGAAAGCCTGTACGCTCAAACCGGAGATACTGCCCCCGCACAACGCAACCTTAACAGTTTCACCTATGGACATGCTTTCACGTGCCTTATTTGCTGTTCTTACATTAGCATACGTAGCGCTTTTCATCCCAAGCACGCACGCACAACTGCTCATGATAGCACCAATAATGAAAGTAATACCACTGGTTTTTTCGACAAATAGCGATAAAACCAATGAAATCAAAACGACAACAATAGTAATGGTTTTATATTCGGTTTTCATGAAGGCATTCGCGCCTGAACGAATTATTCCGGCCATATCTACCATATCAGACGTCCCCTCCGGCATTTTACGAATCCGGATATAGTTCCAGGCCACATATACAAGAGTTAATGCAATGATACATATTACAGTGATACTCCAATTGAGAGACATTTTTTCTTTCATTCCTTTCAGTTTTCCTTTGATTTTTAAACCGTCGTATAGGTTTGTTACAAGGCTAGATCTTCCTGCCGTAAATGTTTCTTTACTCACAGCCATTGACTCAGAATCTTTAGTATTTGTATTATATTCTGACGCTAATTTTCCGGAAAGAACATCTCAATACACTATGCATTGACATAACATCTATACTTAGCCGAGGAAGAGTAATACGGACCGAACATGCGCATCTTTTCAGAAAAATCAAATGAGAAAAATCTGCTTGTCCTTCTGTTAACACTGGGCGTAACAATCGGATTCGCAGTTCTTTTCTCATCCGTCAATGACGAAACCCCCTCCCTTCGTTATGGCTTTTAATAAATTATGAATACGTCTGAGAACATGAACTTGCAATAATCATTATTATACGCTAATGAATAAGCAATTTCAACATATTTGAAACTTTATACCACGGCAAAAGCATGAGGTTCGTTGTAAAATTAAATGCAACACCAAAAAAATATAGAACCATAGTGAGAAATCCTGTATGATATAGATATCCNNAATTGTACCACGAAATACCGTTCATTTAAACACTTAGATGTGTTCGAAAGAGGAAAAATTGCTGCTTCTAAATTGCAATATTAAATGCAACCAGTATCCAATAACGCAACAACAGTCCGCCCAAAAAAACATGATGGTATAATAAGCAAACCTATTACTGTTTTTTTGCGATATAAATAAAATAGATATTAAATCGCCGGACTATTCTCAGAAGTAGTCTCGAATTGTCTGCGGCCTTGCTTAGACTTAAAACGCTCGATTATTATTTAGAAATCTTAAAACCATGATGGTACTGCCGATGATCCGATTTTTCCGACTTCTCCAGGAATCCGACAATGGAAAGTTAAACAGATTCGGTTTTCTTGTTAATTCCCAAAAGCCTTCCTCATTCCTTTGTCTTAAAATCCATTCTACATATTTATCTTTGTATTTCATCCATCCCTTAAACTGCGAAATAAGGGATAAAGCGCGCAGCCAATGACAAAAGTCCCTGCTGTCCCTTCTCTTAATGCCGATCGGGACGAAATCTGATAGCTTGCAGTTGTAAACATAGTAAATTTGCTCCGCACAGTTCATACAGTAATCGACCAGAGCCTGGTCAGTCTTATCACTCAAGCAATTCTTTTTACCTGTAGGAGCCAGTAATATTAAGTTATAATAACCAAAAGCCGGTATGGTACGTTTTGTAGTAAATCCGAAATATTCACACTGAACTCTGGCTTCAGCGTCTTTGTCATAATAACCAAGTGATAAAGCTGTTTCGGCAAAATTAGCCCAGCGATTCCTGTGTAAATCAAGTATATCGCTATCTGGCTCTATCAGTGAAAGCATAGCAGCACTGACAAGCGGTACAAACATTTCTGGCCACCAGCGAGTATTATCCTGTTTTTCGAATTGATCCCAGCTTTCTTTATTATCAAGCACTTTTTTAATATAATCAGATACCTTATTCAGGCATTGATGCTCCTTGTCCAGTCCCATCGAAAGACACCTTCGGATTAAGCTCTCAGTATAGCCATGAAAAGGTGGCCAAAACCCTCTGTCATTTTGTTCGTTTTCAATTTTTCTGACAAAAGGGTGGCTGCATACTCTGTCGTATGCATTCTGATATTCACGACTACATGGATTTAGTCTCTTAAATTCCTTTAACAGTATAAACTCCGGGATTGGATCAGGTTTCATATCCAGAAGCCTGTCGACAACAATGTTTAAATCAATCATTGTTTCCTCCTTACTGAAAATAACGATATTATAAACTCAACGTGCCCCAATGAATAATATACCGGAGATATTATAATGTATCAACCGTTTGATCAACATACCTCTTTACATCCTCAACCTTACTGACATCTGCATGAATAAAGATAGCATCGCTGCCCATTTCTTTACAAAGTCGAACCGTCTCCTCCCCATTTTCTTTGGATATATCTATTATAGCAATATTTGTTTCTTTCCTGGCCAACTGTAATGCAACTTCTCTCCCAAATCCACTACCTCCACCTGTGATAATCGCTGTCTTCTTTTCCATACAAAATACTCCTCCATTAAGATTTTTTCGATAAAGATAGTGTCTATGCAAAAACCATTTTCTATACTTTGAGCTATACGCTCAATACTTTGATATCATACACCCCTACCCGCTTTGTCAGAGCAATGACTTTCCTCCGTATACGGCGATTTTTCCCCAGAATGATATAATGCACATCCCCCGCAAAAGGGAATTATATATTTGCGTGGGATGCGCATTATTTTATGTAGTATAAAGCTTGCGTATTTTCTTAAACCTGAAAAAGCCCTTTATGTAAAATATCAGTATTTAATAAATTTCTCCCCCGGTACGCCGCAAATGCTGCATTTTTCCGGAATATACTTTTCAATATTTCCACACACCGGACAGCGATAATAGAATACCTCTTCGGTATGGTCAAGGCTCTCTAATGCTTCCTTATAAAGTTTCGCATGAACTTCTTCCGCTTTCATAGCAAAGGTAAAGGCTCTGAGTGCAGCCTTATTTCCTGCAGCTTTGGCTTCCTCCACAAATTCGGGATACATCTCCATATATTCATAGGTTTCACCTGCAATTGCATCTTTCAGGTTATCAGCAGTTGAACCGATCTTTCCTGCAACTTCAAATTGCATCAAGGCATGTGAAGTTTCAGCATCTGCTGCAGCCTTAAACAATTTTGCTGCATTCAGCTTACCTTCCTGTTCAGCTTTCTGCGCGTACGCTATATATTTTCTGTTAGCTTGTGCTTCTCCGGCAAATGCCTTCATAAGATTAACATTGGTTTTATCTTCTTCCATTGGTTTTTCCTCCTTCTTTTGACCAAGAGCTTTTATAAGTTTTTCCACAGACTCTCGTGGTAAACCCTCCAAATCCTTATCAAGCAATGACTTCAAAAAATTAATCGTATTCTGGCTCTGTGGAAGCATAAAACCTGCCTCACGAATGATATCCTCTGCCATGATACGGTTGGATTTTTCAATGGCCTTGGCCAGCTTCCCCGGCAAACCGGCAGCTATACTCTCCTGTTCCGATTTGCTGCGCAAAAGTGATTTCATCGCGCTAATAACTGTTTCAGTTTTAGACTGTTGAGGCGGATATTCGAACGGTACCATAGAAATCGCACCGGATGGACAGGCATCGGCACAATCTCCACAACCAATACATTTTGAAACATCAATAATACTATTTTCGGTATCCGTTGCCCCCGTAGGACAAACATATAGACACAGGCAGTCCTTAGTACACAAACGTACATTTCTCACAGCATATTTCTCAGCCATTATTATTACCTCCCCTCAATTTTTTCAAATTTCCAGTTCGGTACCTTGCATACAGGGCAAACATCCGGAAGTTTGTCCCCTATGTAAATAAAACCGCAGATGGTGCAAACATGAACATCAGTATTCTCAACCATTGCATCTCCTTCTTTTTTATATCTGTTCAAATGTGACTTTAACATACGGGTAACTCTTTCACTCCAGGTCAGAGCCCGAAGTGCACCTCGATCCCTTACTTCAGTTGCTACAGCTTTTGCATTTGGAAAACCTTCCTCAATGTCTTTATCAACCAGAGCAATCAACCGGTCGAAACTTGGATCTTTGGCAGGTGGTGATATCTTCTTAAAATATTCTGCCAACTCATTAAAAAGAGCTGATTCCTCTGGCTTATACTGTTTTTCACATCCCCGTGCCAGATTCGTGCAAAGCGCACTCATCTCCAAGAATGTCATCTCTTGCACATCCATTGGATGATCGATTGCAGCAACTGGTTCCTCCTCTTCAGGACCAGCAGGCTCGCCCTGTTTTTCAAAGTCACTTTTTGCAGCTCCACAAAGAGGACATGTCCAATCTTCAGGTAAATCTTCCCATGCTGTGCCCGGTTCAATACCTGATTCAGGAATTCCGACATCTTCATCATAAACGAACCCACAGATGGAACATACATATTTCGCCATAATATTACCTCCTTCATTTGATTTTATTTATATAAGACAGGCGTCCTGGACAGGCTCATCAATATTTTAAGATTTCAGAATTAATACCATATGGGAACTTCAGTTTTCGCTTTTATATATTCTTTCCGGATCTTATTTGAGCATGATCATATTTAGTATTAACAGTGGGCTATATAAGAGCAGATACACTTATTAACGGTGGTATAGATCTATTCTGCAAAAAGTTGGTAATATTGACACACAGCTGATTAAAGGCAGGTATTTTTCACTTTTTACTCTTCATTATGGTAAATTATTTCAATGAATTATGAGCTAAACTGTCGGTTTTAGTATCTTTACTTAGCTATCTAACTATCATTATACTATATAATAGTGAATTTTGCCATTTTTTTTTGATATAAAATAAAAATACCGCCGGGCAAGAAGATCCTTCTTCTCAACCGGCGGCGATATTGCATGCAGACTTTACCCTTAAATTTTCTCTACCGGTATCCAGATTTCACAGTAGTAATCATCGGGGTTCTCTTGAGGCGGGGTGTACATCTCGACATTATAGTTTCCTGCAAGTTTATATTCCTTACAGCTTGGGAGCCATTCACTCCAGATTTTTGCATTAACATCCTGCAATGATTTTGGCAATGCACCTCTGCACGGAAATACTGCCCATGTTCCGGCGGGAATTACCCTGGTTTCATAGCCGTCGGGAATCTCATTCCATGGTAAATAGTTGTCTGCAATCATATATTCGAACTTTTTCCCATCACTATCCATGCAGATCCCATACATACCACAAACAATTTTACTATCTTCGCTTTGCAAGTGTTCTTCCCAGAATTTTGGTATTTCATCAGCAGAAGTATCAATATCAAAACTTCTTACTCTGCCCGTGACGGTAAACTGTGCCTTTTCAACTATCCTATACTCCAGCATTGTACCACCCTCCAATTTTAATTTATTTAATTTTGAGCCGCGCAAATGATTTCAGATTTGCACCTTCTAGTTTAGCTGCCGAAGGAGAAATGCCATGAAATACTGTGATATTATTATAAAGCTTACATGAGAGTTATTCCCAACTTTTTATGCCTTATATTGCAGGTTTTGTTAACACAAAATTGGCTTTTAAGTAAAGAAAAAAACCTTTACTTTTTTTGTTGCATTAATTTATATACTGCTGTAACTGTATTATAATGTTATACAGATCGTTTAGCATACAGATCGCTGTAAATTGTGAAGGGTTATCTATTCTTGTGGAAATGCAACCATCATAATAATTCTACCATAATTGTTTCTACTTGACCAGCAGCTTATATGAAAGGGAGTAATATATGTTCAACGAATTAAGAAAATACTTAAAAAAGCCAGAACTCTATGCTCCAAGTTCAGGTAAATTCTGGGATGATGAGCATATTTCGAAAGGAATGCTTGAAGCACACCTCGCTCCTCACAGAAACGCAGCAACCCGAAGTCATGATTTTGTTGATAAATCAGTAGAGTGGATTACATCCATTGCCCCTCCCATAAAGTTTCAACAATTATTGGATTTAGGTTGTGGACCGGGAATATATGCGGAACGATTTCATAAAGCAGGTTATAAAGTAACGGGTATTGATTTTTCAAAGCGTTCCATCGAATACGCGAAAAAACAAACGTTGCTTAATAAAAGTAACATCCAATACTATTACAAGGACTACCTGACAATAGACTATGTAGAACAGTTCGATGTTATAACTTTGATCTATTGTGATTATGCTGTGTTATCAATTTCAGACAGACAAAAGCTGTTGAATAAAGTATACCAGGCACTGAAGCCGGACGGTAAGTTTATTTTTGACGTTTTTACACCCAGTATGAGAAAACCTGAAAGCCGTTCATGGTATTACAGTGAAAAAAGCGGATTTTGGAGCGATAAACCCCATATTTGCTTTGAAGCCGTATATCAATATGATGACGATGATAAAACAGAATTAACGCAGACGATTGTAATAACCGAAGACACCATACATTGTTACAATATATGGAATCACTTTTTTACCAGGGAATCGCTTGTTTCTGAAATAGAGCCCATAGGTTTCAAATCCCTTGAATTTTATGGCGATGTAGCTGGGAAGGAGTATTCAGATTCGGGTGAAACAATTTGCGTTGTCCTTACGAAATAAAAGTACAAGCAAGCTTGTCATACTCTGCAAGCTTGCTCCTTTGTCTCCTTTGAATTCGTCATATTCTGTTACAGCCGGAAACTTTCGCTTTTTATAGCAATTTATCGGCCATAGTTATGATGTCCAACTCTTAAACCCGTTTATTGTTTGCAAAATCTGAATTCCCTGATTTTTCTAATTTGTCAAGCACATCCCTTGCCTTTTTTATAAGATCATAACTTGCTCTTTCTAAAATTAACTCACTTTCAGGAGTGTTCATACTTTGAATATGCTTTCTGTATTCCATACGGCTTCGGACACTAACCTTACCAGACATATGATAATGGGTGCATCGGGTGATATTATATATTTTTTCTATATTTCCAGCATTTACTCCGCCCCCCGGCATGATGTCAATTTGATCACCGAACCTCTTCTGTAATTCTGCAATAAATTCTACTCCTTCCATAGCACTGGCTTTTTGCCCCGAGGTCAGTATTCGGCAGACTCCCATTTCAATAAGCTTATCTACATACTCAATAGGATCTCTTGCTTCATCAAAAGCTCTGTGGAAAACTACCTTAAGTGGGCTTGCAACTTCAATAAGTTCTCTCATCCGGGTAACATCAATTCTCCAATCGCTTAACAAAATGCCTGTTACAATTCCGTCAATACCCTCCATTCTTTTTACAAGTGATATGTCTTCCTTCATGGTTTCAAATTCGTTGTCATCGTATAAAAAGTCTCCCGACCGCGGACGAATCATAACAAAAATTTCAATGTACTTTTGTTCCTCCGCTTTTTTTATCTCATTCGCTTTTTTCATCAATCCGTAGCTTGGAGTCAGACCTCCTAAATTAAGTGCGGAGCATAATTCAATTCTGTCAGCACCCGCTTTAATTGCCGTCAACATTGATGTTATGGAATCCACAGTTACCTCTAGTACCATATAACACCCTCCCTTTCTTTATATATTTTATATTAATGCCATCACTAACATGGTCTATATGTTTGTTTTATTCTTCATACAGTTCAAACAAGGGAGGCGGAACAAAAAAATTCATTTCAATACCATTGAACTTTTTTTTCACAACTTCAATTGCTTGTGATGAATTATCGATGCCTATCCATTTCCTCTTATTTAAATGTGCTGTCACTAGTGTAGTTCCCGAGCCACAAAAACAATCTAATACATAACTATCCTCATCTGATGACGTCTTAACTATTAGGTCCAATAGCTCATCATTTTTTTCTGTTGGATAGATAGGATATTGAGGATCTTTAAACTCCCATATATCTTGTACTCTTTTTCCCTTTCTCTCGTCAGCATAAATCTTTTTCCTTGGAACCCCATTGGTTGACCATTCTATCAAACCATTATTGTCCCATTCTTCCAAAGTTTTGACATCTGTCCTCCAGTGTCTTCCTTTCGGAGGCAAAATTCCTTTAAATGGTTGAGATGTTTCACCGTCTATTGTTTCACCAGGAGCATGAATAGGGACAGTTGTATACCTTCGACCATATAGATCCACTTTAGTAAATAATTTTTTTAAGTCTTCTTCCGTATATGGCAAATGTGGTTCATGCCAGATGAAATTGTCTGTCTTTGTGTAAAACAAAATTAAATCTTTAATATTTCCGTATCCTTTTCTCTTAAAGTTTTTGGGGTTACATTTAATTCGGGTAATATCATTTCGAAAATTTTTTATTCCAAAAATTTCGTCCATAATTATTTTTATGTAATGGCCTATCTTATAATCTATGTGGACATAAATTGAACCTCTATCGGATAAAAGTTCTCTGATGAGTATCAATCTCTCTCTTATGAATTCTATATAATCGCTACCCTTTAATTTATCATCAAAAGCTATAGAACCATTTTTTGAGCTGCTTATTGTATTAGCCCTTTCATCATCAATGGTAAACAAATTGTTTGTAGAAAAAGGGGGATCTATGTACACCAAATCTATTTTGCCGACCAATCCCTTCTTTTCAATAAGCCATTTCAATGCAATTAGGTTATCTGCTTTAATTAATAAGTTAGAGCTAACAGTCTCATTAACTTTCTTAAGATCCTTCACAGGGATACCCTGGTATATTGCTTCCACAGATTTTTTGCCTTCATATTGTAAAATCATCCGTAATCCCACCTACTCCAATCTTTCACAATTGATATAAAAATTCCCTTAAAACCAAAGCACTCATAATATTCTTATTTTTATATTCGGTTGTAATTTGTCTATACATTTTGTTTTTACTTTTTATGTAAAGAACTCCATCTAATATAGCTATAGGAAGAGCTCCGGCTTTTTTTAGCTGATCTTCTATTTAAAAAACTCTCACTGCATCATTAAATTGAGTGTAAAGATCCACTTTGGCCAAAATTGTTTCATTAGCTTCTGATTTTTCCCCATGAATACATGGAAACGCATCCCTCATTTAGATCCGCATATCCGGACAAATAATTACTAACCAAATTTAAATATTTCGACTAGTATCATTCACTCAAATATCATAAATAATGGTTTTCACAAAAACAATAGTTCATAACAATAAGAGCTGAATACTTAATATTCAGCTCTTATTGTGTGCAAAATTCTTATATGCGTACTGAACAAGTGCAACCAAGGTTAGGAATACAGCTATGTACAGCAATGTATTTGAATAAGGCAGCTTAATCACCGTTGCAATCACAGCAACGTAAAAGGATACCGATGCTATTTTGCCAAAGAAATTGGCTTCTACAACAAGCTTTCTGTTTTTGTATAAAAAAAACGCCCCAACGATCATGAGAAATTCTTTTATAAACACAATAATAATAATTATCTCAGGGATAATTCCTTCTATATACAGGGATATCAAAACGGTTAGCAGCATTAGTTTATCAGCCAGTGGGTCCATTAGCTTTCCCCATTTGGTTATAAGATTATATTTCCTGGCAATATACCCATCAAGAAGATCTGTAGCCCCTGCTATTATAAAAACAACCAACGCCCAAAAAATGTTATTGCTTATATTCGGATTATAAAATACGTAAATAAAAACGGGAATTAAAAAAAACCTAACTACCGTTAATATATTTGGGACATTCATTACATTACCTCTTTCATTGCATTGTACATAATCCAGTATTAGCTATAAACAGAAGAGTTAATAGTCAGGCTCTATCAGTTTTGCTTATAAGTTCACATATACCTGATAACCACCCTACATAAAACAAGAATGATCTGTATTTGATTTAAAATGGTCGGGGTGACAGGATTTGAACCTGCGACCTTCTCGTCCCGAACGAGACGCGCTGCCAAACTGCGCTACACCCCGACATAAGGTTGGAGCCAACAAGGGGATTCGAACCCCTGACCTGCAGTTTACGAGACTGCTGCTCTACCTGCTGAGCTATGTTGGCATATTTGGTTCTCAATTAGAAATTATAGCATAAAACTTTTTCTTTGTCACACTTATTTTAGCAGGCTTGTTTTTGCATTAAGTCCATCCATACCTTGTGGAGCTTTCATTTCAGCCAATCTTATGCCGATTCTTTAACCACAGATACCGACATCTCTGGCTTATCAAGCAAAATACATGGTCGTAAACAATTGCTGTAAAGGACTGATTTTCGCAATGGGTCATAAACACTGGAGTACATAATGTTTCTAAAAACCTATTGCAAATATGGGTCCGGTCTCGTGTATTCCCGATACACCGGTACATATATGCGCATTGTCCGAGTGCTATTGTTTATCAATGTCGTTCTCCCTACACCATCGTTATTACACAAGCAATTTTTCAAGAAACTCAACTATATCCTTGGCTTTAGGAGGGCAACCCGGCAAATTGGTGCTAAATCCGCGGGTACATGTTCCAATCCCAATTCCGTCACCTTTTAGCCTCCTGTATCCCTGACCTATATACAGCTTTTCCTTCAATCTGAATAACAAGCCCTTCTCCCTCAGCCTCTCAAGAGCATGTATGAGGCTTCCGTAACAAGCAGAACATGCATTGCTTTCTTCAATATGTGCGGTCAAACCAGCCACAACACGCCTTGAAGCCTTAAAAGATCTATGGCTGTATGTATCGCTGTTTAATTCGATAATGCTTGCCCTTGATACATTGGCCGATCCCACACCTATTTCCTCGGCCATTGTGATATATGGGATATCATCTATATCATATCCGATTAGCTGAGCAGCATAGGCATCCACCAGCACCGGATCCTTTCCTGCAATAATCCGATTCATTTGAACCGGCGTCCCACCCTCTTCAAATGTCAGGTCACCTATTATCCCGTCTACGATGATCAAATGGGTCTTTATGGCAGCATTAAGATAGGCAATGGGCTTGTGCAGTCCCATGGTATGAAAACGCCTTTTCTCATTGTCCGGTATGCAGCCTTTAAGATTCTTTAGAGCGCATGTCAACCTGGTCTGACAATGAGCTTTTAATACCGGCATGTTAATAAGGAAGTCCACCTCAAGGGGTTTGTTGCATACCCGCAGTGTTAAATCCCCCACCCTGATTTCTCGGTAACCGTCCCTTTTAAGATCTAGCAGAGGAACATCATATTTGCGGGAGATCTTCTCATACCCGCATACTTTAAAGGCTCTGTCGGTCCTGTCGCCCACCCAGGAGCTTTCCATAATAACCAAATTGTTATATCCACGCTCTTTAAGATACTGAACAGTGGCTTCAACAATTTCCGGGTCGGTAGTGGCTCCCGATGACGATTCCCTTGCCAACACAAGATTGGGTTTCAACCCGATTGTATGTTCCTTCTCAAGTTCAGCCGTCAAATCTATAGCATCCAAAAGCTCAGGTATCATCCTTCGGGGCTGGTCCCCGTATATCACCATTAGCTGTTCCTGACGCAATCGCCCAACCTCCTCTTCGCATGCTTCCTGCCTATCCCGAAGATAATTCATCTCAAATTGTTTGTTAAAACCGCCGGGCAATATACCGGTTTATCTTTCTGAACAGATAAATAAACTATGTAAATTTACAATACATTATTTTGACCGCTTCTGTACAATCCATCTCTATTTGCGATTTCTGAACCGATTTTTTGTAATGGTTAGATTCCATTATACCCACACATATTTATGCACCACAGGGTTTCTTCTCAGCCTTCCGGCGGGACTGTATACCCTTATAGATAGCGGAGCCTGCCGCCGTTTGTATTCGCTGCGTTCCACCAGGTTTAAAACCCTACGGACCGTATGGAGATCGTATCCCCGGGCAACCATCTCCTCTACGGACAACTCTTCATCCATGTACATGCTCAGAATTGCATCCAAGACTTCATAGGGCGGCAGTGAATCCTGATCCTTTTGGTCGGGGCGCAGCTCAGCTGACGGCGGTTTTACAAAGATGTTGTCAGGTATAATTTCCCGGTCCCGGTTTATATAGCGGCATATCTCATAAACAAGGGTTTTGGGTATATCGGATATTGGAGAAAGTCCGCCGCACATATCCCCGTATATTGTGGAATAACCGACGGCAGCTTCTGATCTGTTGCTGGTGGATAACAATACCCGACCTTCCCGATTGGCAATGAACATCAACAAACTTCCCCTTATTCTCGCCTGAATGTTCTCTTCGGCAACATCGCCCACCGTTGTCGGCTGTCCATTGAAAATCTTTAAATACTCAACAAATATATCTTCGATGGGAATAACCCTGTATTGTATACCCAGGTTCTCGGCCAGCTGACGGGCATCCTGCCGGCTATGCTCGGAAGAATACCTTGAAGGCATATACACGCCCAGAACGTTTTCGGGGCTTAGCGCATCGGCCGCTATACAGGCCACCAGGGCAGCGTCAATTCCTCCGCTCAAACCTAACAGAGTTTTTCTGAATCCGCTCTTAACAAAATAATCCCGTATTCCTCTCACAAGCGCACAGTACAGCCATGATACGTCCTCCTGTATGTTCGGCAAAGCTGAATAGTTCTGGTGGGTATCAAAGAATATCATGTCCTCGTCAAACTGCTTTGCCAATGCTATTACCTGACCGTTTGCGTTGACAATCATGCTGGCACCGGCAAACACCAGATCATCGTTGCCTCCTGCCTGGTTTACGTATACAATGGGTGTTCGGCACCTCCTTGCCATTTCGCTTAATACCTCAATATGCTTTTCTACATTCCCATATCGATATGGATTTGCCGATATGTTAATTATAATTTCAGAGGATTCATTATATGAAAGCCTGTGTATACCTTCCCCCACAGTCACTGTCAGACCTTTCCCCTCAAAAACAAATTCACCGACTTTTGAAGGGGATTCAGCTTCACAGCATTCTCCAAACTGGCTGAGTGGCAGAATATTATGTTTAGCAACACAGCCCGCTATTCGACGGTCGCAGATAAGCAGGACAGCACTATGCAGTCCCTGGCGCTCATCCCGGACTATAGTTCCAATTAACACTCCTATTCCGGCGGTATATTCTAAAAGCCGACTTAACTCATTCTGACAATCGTGAATGAAATCCTTCACTTTTACCAAATCCTGCAGTGGAGATCCTGTCAAGCTTAGTTCGGGAAACACCACTAAATCACAGCCGTTATCCCTTGCTTTATTTATACACTCTATAATTTTCGATGCATTGCCACTCAGGTCCCCAACTATGGGATTAATTTGAGCCAAAGCTATCTTCATCGCCCTACACCCCGTTCAACTGAAATATATCGGCCAGTATTTTCTTCATCTGGGATTGCTGACACACGGTTTTGTGTCGAACCCTTTTATCCTTTAAGTTGGCCAAGGGCGGAGGAATGGGCATGTTTGCCACACGGCTGAGTTTATCCAGCAAACCGATATCATCTGTGTCCGTAACGGCAACCGATCCCAAGAGCGCCCTTAAAACATCGCCGGCAAATTTAAACGGACTTGCGGTGGATACCAAAATGGTTTTGTGATCATCACCGGTTTGCCTTCGATATTGGTCATAAACGTGCATTCCAACAGCAGTATGAGGATCCAGCAAATAACCGTAGGCATCATAGGTGCTGCGAATGGCCTGCAATGTCTGTACATCATCGGCATATCCAGCCCAGAACTCCGACCTGAGCTTATTTAAACCGTAATCATCTATTGCATAATATCCATTGAGACTTAACTCTTCCATCCAGACCCTGACCTTTTCAAAATCTCTGTCAGCAAGGTCAAAAAGCAGACGTTCCATGTTGCTGGATATCAATATGTCCATGGAAGGAGAAATCGTTTTATAGAATTTTCTATTTCGGTTATATAACCCGGTATTTATAAAATCGGTAAGAACATTATTGCTGTTTGATGCACATATCAGACGGTGTATTGGAACTCCCATTTTTTTAGCGTAATAAGCTGCCAATATATTCCCAAAGTTACCCGTAGGAACCACCACATCAATAAGCTGATCTTCTTCTGCTTCACCGGTTTTAAGCAGATCCAGCCAGGCGGAGATGTAGTAAACCACTTGAGGAATGAGCCTGCCCCAGTTAATGGAATTAGCCGATGACAACCGGTAACCCTTTCGTTCAATACTCCGTTTCAAGGATTCATCAGCAAATATGGCTTTTACACCCGACTGGGCGCTGTCAAAATTGCCCTCAACAGCTATGACGTCAACATTGGAACCCTCCTGGGTTATCATCTGAATCTTTTGTATTGCGCTTACACCCTGATTGGGATAAAAAACCACAACATGGGTCCCGGGAACATCCTTAAAACCTTCCAAAGCAGCTTTGCCTGTGTCACCGGAAGTGGCTACCAGAACTACAACACCGCTTTCTTCATCGGTTCGCTCCAGAGCAGTGATCAGCATATGAGGAAGAAGTTGCAACGCCATATCCTTAAAAGCACAGGTAGGCCCGTGCCAGAGTTCCAAAACAAAAAGGTTTTCATCCAATTTCACAACAGGTGCAAATTCGGGATTGGTAAATTTATTAGTATTATAGGCCGCGTGAACGCAGTCGATCAGGTCCTCTTCAGGATAATCGGTTAGAAATAGAGAGAGTATTCGTACAACCCGCTCGTGATAGGTCATGCCTTTCATTTCTTTTAATTCCACTACCGATAGTTCAGGAATTTTATATGGAATATAAAGGCCTCCATCCGGAGCTGTACCCTGTTTAATAACTTCCATTGAAGGTATCTGCAAATCTTTTCCCCGCGTACTATGGTACAGCATTTTCATTTCCCACCTGCTTTATAACTATTATCATTCATTATATCTATTAGATTTAACGGAGTCAAATAAAAAAACTTTTCCCGTTCCCATGTAAAAATCGGAAAAGTCTCTTCGTAAAAATAGGAGGCGCCGTCAAAAAGAAAGCCAAGGGCGTTCCCTCGGCCAAGATACCTGTTTCATATTTTTACGCTATGCACTCGTCTAGGACGTACTCCTTCAAGAAAACAGGTAAGCTCTCAGGACTGCCGCTTAAAGTAACTATAAAATTTACATTAAATCGATCGGAAAGTTTTCTTATATTACCAACAAAGCTTTCTACCTTGTTTACATCCCCTGCCAATGCCTCCAATATCCCATCTATATATATCTGCTCAACATCGTAATCCCCTGCAATTATACCACATAGAAATCCATATAACATATCAAGATCTTCAATTTCAAATTCGTTGATATTAACAAACCGAACCTGGTATTTCAACTCCCTCGTCCGCAGGTGGTCACCGTCAATAAATACTATGTTCCCCTTGGTCTCCTGTGTGGCCCGATTTGCCATTTCAATCACCCTTCTGGTCTTACCACTTCCCCTCGGGCCCACAATAAAATGTATCATATCGACCGCCTCCCATCATTTTTCTGGTTTGGTTTTATTATACCACATCACCTATATTGTTACCATAAAAAACATAACAAAAACCATTTGTTTTGTGGCACGAAAAAACAAAAACTGACAATATGTGTCAATTGCTATTTTCATATTTTAGCATCTTCTGGACGAGCTGACAGCGTACTTGTTCGAGTTTTTCGAAATCCACCGCAGAGACGTAATAGCCCTCCAATTCATCATGAACGGCTTTTGCCCGGGCAATATACTTTACCGCCCTATCCAACAGGGCCGTAAATCTTTCACGGGCTTCAGCAGCCGCCTTCCTGTATTTCCCATAAGCAGGATCGGCCAGCAAACAATCTCTCAGATCGAGTCCTTCCTGCAGGTTAACTCCCGAAATTTCCGGTATACAGCTTCTAACAGGTTCCCACACATTAATTACAGCAGCATTAAGATCAGGTATGAGCACTATATCCAACTCTTCGGGTTCAACAGGGCAATGGAATCTTTCGGTAAAGTAGCCCTGCCACTGAGCTATTTCTGCTATTCGGCTTATAACCTCCCTGCCCCCACAGCCCGGTTCACCATATATTGGATAGATCTGCATTCCGTGTCCAAACAAGGTGGCAGCGTAATCCATGATTCCCAGAGGGGTAATTGCACTGGCAAAATAATGCCTGCTCCCGCTGTTATTTCCCCCGCTCTCCCATGCCTCGAATATGCGAGCTATAAACATATTTACCTTTTGCCGATATCTGTTCTTATCCAGGCATTCAGCAATCTGGTTCTTCCATTCATCATAGGCCATCCCGGCCTCTTTCAACAGGTTGTATGCCGTTCTAAACAGCCATTTGCCGTGTTCCACGCATTCTATTATGTATTTCCTGTTGGAGACAATGACCTCATCGTCCCAATAGGTTCCAAAGCTTATTAATTCCTCAACCGCTCCAGGATATCGGGGTTCCACCACATGGGGAGAGGTCCCGTCCATCACGGCTATTTTCAGCCTTGGTACGGCAATGGCATCCAGAGAAGCGGGATCCGATGAGCAGTAAAAATACTCCAGGTCATACCCTTTGCTTGCCAGATCCTGGCCGATTTTCTTCATAAAGGTGGATTTTCCAACTCCAGGTCCACCTTTGATGATAAAAACCCTGTTTGTGTTGGCAGCCAGTATTTCACCAAAGAAGTTTACAAAGCCGGCAGATGTGTTTGCCCCGGCAAACATGCACCTTATATGTGAGTTTGGTTTCACAAACATTCCTCCCAATCAATACAATATACTTCTCTGGGGTATTATATGCACGGGGCAATGTATATATCACAAACGGGGCAAATTAAAAACCGGCCGGATCCCCTCACCAGCCGGTTTTTAAATTTTTTATGGCACCAACTTCAGCTTAAACTCATCTTTAATTCTTCATTTCATATTGGAACAGGTATTCCCCGGAACTTATCCTAAGCATTACACCGTTATCAACCGCATCATATTCCAGTATGCCCTCTGCTTGATCCAACCCTTTGCCTCCCTCTCTGACCAGATCCAGCCGGGCTCCAGGCAATACCACAGTAGCGGTGGTATTATGGGGAACGACTATCGACACCTGTATCTTTCCGTCATCACCGATCTTCCATCCGGATCTTATTTTCCCATACATCGATTGATGTTCAGCCCTGGCAAACGTAAGATCTCCACCAAATACGGGATTAATATATATATGCTTGTATCCGGGTTTTTCCGGATCGATATTAATTCCGGCAACCACCCTGTATAGCCAGTCTCCAATAGAACCGTATGCATAGTGGTTAAATGAGTTCATATCGGGACTCCAGAAAGAACCATCAGGCTTAATGCCGTCCCAGTGCTCCCATATGGTGGTTGCGCCCTTGACCACCTGATACAACCAGGATGGATAATCGGTTTGCATGAGAAGCTTATAGGCCACATCGCTGTATCCGTTCTGGCTCAACACATGACACAGATAAGGAGTTCCCACAAAGCCGGTTGTAAGGTGACACTCATTTTTCTTTATATACTCAACCAAGGTGTCAATAACTCGTTTTCTGTCCTTTTCTTCAACCAGGTTAAACATCAAGGCCAATACATGAGCTGTTTGGGTGGGAACTGCCAGCCTGCCGTTGGGAGTTACAAACTCCTTCCTAAAGGCATCAATTATATTTTCATGCAGCTTTGAATATTTTTCCACATCTTCAGCTCTGCCCAAAACCTGGGCTGCTTTTACCACCAGGCTGGTAGAATATGCGTAGAAAGCAGTAGCAATATAATCGGTAGCAGTAGCGCCTACATAGCTGCCCTCTCTGGCATCTAAGCCCAGCCAATCGCCGAAATGAAAGCCGGTGTTCCACAGGTATTCATTCTCGCCCTGGTGCCTTATATATTCAACCCAGGCTTTCATGCTCTCATACTGCTCTTCCAGCAACCTCCTATCCCCGTAACACAGATAAATGGTCCACGGACATATAACCGCTGCATCTCCCCAGGCAGACGAAGAATGTACACCATCGCGCAAAACATCCGGAATCACATGAGGCACTCCCCCATTGTCCCGCTGTTCTGCTCTCAAGTCTCTGAGCCATTTTGTAAAAAACGATGCCACGTTCATGTTAAAGCATGCTGTGCGGATAAATACCTGGGCATCGCCAGTCCAGCCGAGACGCTCATCCCTTTGAGGACAGTCGGTGGGAACATCAAGAAAATTACCCCTCTGAGACCACTGGATATTCTCCTGAAGCCTGTTGATCAGGGGATTTGAGCACTCAAAACTTCCGGTTAGCTCCATATCAGAATGAACAACAACACCCACAAAATCCTCAATTGAAGGCTGGCCGGGGTATTCTACCAGTTTTACATATCTAAAGCCCTGGAAGGTGAAATTCGGTTCAAAGACCTCTCTTCCGGTTCCCTTAAGCGTATATTCGATGGTTTGTCTTGCGGTGCGAAGATTTTCAGTATAGAAGTTGCCGTCCCGGTCCAATACCTCCGCATGCTGAAGGACCACCTTGCTCCCCTTTGGGCCTTCCACCGAAAAACGCACCCAGCCCACCATGTTCTGTCCCATATCCAGAACCCTTTCACCGGCAGGAGTGGTAAACAAAGAAACTGGTTTGATATACCGTATAGCACGCACCGGCGGTCCTTCCTGAGCCACCAATATGTTCTTTGGATGATCCAATTCTATTACGCTATTCCAATCCGAATCGTCATAGCCTGGCATATCCCAGCCGGTCTTTTCCAGTCGGGCATCGTAGATCTCGCCGTGATATATTTCTGACATGAGTATCGGCCCGGTTGAAGCCTTCCAGCTCTTATCGGTTATCACCACCTGCTCCGTGCCATCCTGGTACACAATATGCAGCTGTATCAAAGCCGCCAATTTATCACCGTATACATTTCTCTGATGTTTCCAGGCCAGATTGCCCCTGTACCATCCATCTCCCAGTATAACACCAATTGAATTTTTACCCCCATTAAGCATTTCCGTTACATCATAGGTTTGATACTGAAGTCTATTCTCATAGCTGGTCCAGCCGGGCGTAAAAAGGAAGTCTCCTACCTTTTGTCCGTTTAATCGGAGCTGATACAAACCCAGGCTGGTAGCATAGATTCTGGCACATCTAACTTTTCCGTTTACTTCAAAAACCTTCCTCATCATGGGGCAAGCTCTAAGTTCAGCCGAATTATCGACACCTTCCGGTGTAATCCAGGCAGCAACCCATTCTCCCGTATCCAAAAGCCCCGTTTCCCAGAAAGCCGTTTTGCTCCAATCGGATACCCTTCCTTTCTGATCCCATACGCGTACCCTGTAATAGTATCGGGTGCGGGATTGCAGCGGTTGACCTTTATATTCGACATGAACGGATTGATCAGAATCCACCCTGCCGGTATCCCATACCGGAAATTCAAAGCTTTTATCCATAGCCACCTGAATATGATAGGCTGCCTGCATAACGTTTCGCTCATCCGATTGAATAATCCAACTTATCCTGGGATTTCTAACTCCAATTCCAACGGGATTATTCTTGTATTCGCATCTTAAATTAATAACCTGGATCATCTTATACCCCTCCATAAAATTATCATCATAAAGAATTAATATCGACGGAATAATCTATCTCATTATAAAACTAGCCAAGGGGATCATACCAGCGGCATCTCGGTAACCCGAAGATTGGTGCATCCGTAGGGGATCAATACAACATCCTCCACTTGCTCGGATATCCACTCCATCCCCGGATAGGGCAGCGCTGCACCCTTTTCCATGCTCCAGTCCACCTTCCTGGCCTTTACACGTGCTCTAATCGGAGCTCCTTCCGGTGAGAAGGGACAGTCCCCAACAGAAATTTCTTCGAACACAATGTCTTTTTCCGGATTATCTTTATCAACACACAGGCCATAATTCCATGGAGTAGTGGGGTACACCTCGTAATCGCAATGCGGAAATTCCCGTCCGGGTACATCCTCATTTATTCTAACCCAGCGCTCGCCTATGAGGAGGGAATAAACAAGAGATCCCCTGGTAATGGCATATAGCCGATTAGGTCTAGCAACAAGGCGGGGTTTCATTGGAAGATAAAGGGTAAAGCACGTCTCACCACACCATCTTCGGCTTATACGATGGAATCCTCCGCTTTCTACCCCCTGCAGGCTTCCATCCATGCTAAGCCGGGCACCTTCTGCCCATGCCGGTATCCGCAAATCCAATGTAAACTCAACCTCCCGATCCACCTTTACGGAAAAATTCAAGGTGTCACGGAAGGGATAATCGGTCTTAAGCGTGACCGTTACCCGTGCATCATTAACAACAGTATCCACCGTAGAAGGAGCATAAACCGCAGCCACCAGACCATCGGGACTGCGCATAAAGGTGGAAAGGGCAAACTTAGGCCAGGCCTGACTTAAATTTGCCGTGCAGCAGCCGTAATTCGGCTCCAGACCAAACAAGTTGGACTCACCGCTGTTGGTCATGAATACCGGATTCTCCTGCCGGCTGCATTCCACCTGGTTGACCTGCTGATCGTACTGGTGGGTCCACATATCGGGGCTGAAGGTAGCGGGTAAAGCATTAAACCCAATCTTTTCAAGCCGGTCGCCCCAGTGGGAACGCCCTGTAATGGCCAGCAGATGCTCCAAAGAATACATATATTCAACCACCGCACACAACTCGGTACCCTGAATCGGACTGGTACCTGCCAGGCATTCATCACCGGTAAACACTCCCGTTACCATCCCGTGATATTCGTCCAGCAAGCTTACCATGTGTTCGGCGCTGTCCAGATGTTCCTGGATACCCGTTAACCGCCACAGCAAAGCACCTGACTTGAGCATCATTGCATTATTAACCACATGACTCATAAAACTCCAGCGGCCTTTTTCATCAGGTTCTCTGTATGGCCAGCGTTTGAATAAACCTATCCAATCAAATCCCTGAGCACAGAGTTTGGTGGCAAGATTTAACAGCCATTCTTCCCGGGTACGTTCGTACAGCCACCAAATGGAGATCAGGGATTCAAACCAGCGGGTTTGACCCCAGTCAAACAGGGTGGTTCCGTCAATATGCCTGTCCAGAGACCTCAAAGCCTTACGTACCACCTCTTCCACCCGCTCATCACAGGTGGCTTCATAGTAAACCACCAATACCTTTAACATGAGAAACAGTGCCCACAGATCATAGCCCGATCGCTCTTTATTTCTCTCACTTTCAGGACAAATCCAGCCATCCGGAGCTTGATTTTCTATTATAATATCGATATAACGTCGGGCCCTTGCCTTCATGTCCTCATCATCAAGAAGCCAAGCCAACGGAATAAAGCCATCCAGCCAATAGGGAAGACGTTCCCAACCTTCCGCATTTCCACCAATCCACCGGCTGTCCTTTATGTCAGGCCAAAACTTGTCCAGATTTCCCGACAAACCTTTGGCCTGTATCTTTAACTGGTTTAGCAACCAGCCTTCGGGTCGTATTTCTTTAATGGAAAGCTGTCGAAAAGCCGGTTCCCTCAATATTTTATCCATTAAACGCACCCCCTTGCTCTTCATCCTTGTCGGTAACAATTAATAACAATGGTTACGCAAACTGTCAATGCTCCTTCCTAAGTCTTAATCAAAACTATGATACCAATAGACCAAACAAATGCTTTGGGTTTCACCAAATCTGTTAATACTAGTATTCCCTCATCCTCTTCCATACATCAAGGATCAACCTATACCTGTCAGGAGGCAGGCCTTTAAAAGGAACGTTGCTGGTGCAGTAAATGTATCCTCCTCCAGGCTTCCCATATGTTAACGCATACTCGGCGCTTTGAATAACCTCTTCTTCGGTGCCGGTCTGCATAAGAGCGCAATTTACGTTTCCGCACAAACAGACCTTATCCCCTACCAGCTCCTTAACAACCTTTATATCAACCTTTGCCTGAGGGTCCAGTGAATGAATGGCATGAGGCTTGCAATCAACTATATTATTGAGGATCGGCATTATATTTCCATCGGTATGTTTTATGGTATACAAGCCCAGCTTATGAGCCTCATCTATAATCATGTAAAGATACGGTTGAATAAACTCTTCAAACATGGCGGGAGAAAGGAAAGGACCACTGTTATAGCAGTAATCTGAGCAGAGTATCAGACAATCCACACCGGCCTCAGCCAGCCTCTTATTCCTCTCAACAGCGGTTTTAGCCATCTTTGCAGCTCTTTCTTTCACCCCTTCACGGTCGTCGGCAATGGCGTAGGCAAATTCATACATCTGATCACCGTCGGGAATGGAAAATGTACCGTCCCCATGGTAATGGATCATATAGTTTTCGCCCACCAGCTCTCTCAAATACTTGATGAGAAGCTTCGTTTCCTCAGGAAGGGGGCCTCCTTGTCTCCAAAAATCCCTGGCGTCACCCAACACAAAACCGGGTATAATGGAATACTCAAGGGTACTGTACACCTCAACCATATACTCGGCAAGCTGATATATCCTTTTTTCCTTCTCCTTCCATGAAAGTTTGGATAAACCCTCAACAGTGAGATCTTCTGTGATGAATTTTCTTCCAAACATCTCCTCCTCGAGCTGAAACTCAAGCTCAAACGTTGGTACCATATCAGGTACATTCAAGGTTAGCGCAGCTATTGCCCTTTCTTTGGGCGTCATAATCGATCCCTCCGTTATTTAAGATCAAATATTTTCACAGGGTTATCGAAGAAAACCTTCTTTGCTATTTTACATGCCTGCTCAACATCAAAAACGCCGTCATCAACCTTCCTTGCAAGTACACGGCTCACATTCTGCCGAGCCATAAGCTGATGCCCGTAAACGGTGTCAACCATGCAATAATCGCCACCAAAGGCACTTATCTTATTTATACCCACAGCATCTATGAATTCACTCAAAAACGCCATGGAACTGTTAGGCGAAATAATATGTGCCCAGCACATGTCGACATATACATTGGGAAACATTTTACAGAGAGCAATGGCTTCATACTGATAGGGATAGCTTATATGGAAGATATCAAATTTAATGTTTTTATACATAAGAAAGAGATTGTTAAGCAGTGTAGGATTGCTGTTGGCAAGCACATTCCCGTTGCCTTCCTGTATCCCGGTATGAAACTGCACAGTAAGGCCGTGTTTGTTTATGATGCTTAGCATATAATGCATCATATAATCCTGAAACGCTCTGCCGGCTATCAACTCTTTGGTCGACCAATCGGGTTTGTGAGAACTATTAAAGATCTCATTGAACGCTTTTTCTGCCTGGGCATAATCGACCCTTTCATAATATATGGGGCGGTCGTAGGCCAGACCACTTTTGAAGACCGTTACACCCCTTGCAATGGCACGTTCTATCATGGATTCAGCCAGTTCAAGCCAATCATCAAAGCAGGTGACAACCATCCCAGCCTGTTCTGACATCTCGTTCATCTGGGCAATGTTGTGTAAATATATATAAGGATCCAGTCTGAAAGCAGGTGTAAAATATCGCCTGTCAGATTCCAGATCCCCATTGTCTGCAATACAGATACGGATGTTGCACTTTTCCTTAAGCACCTTTTCATAAGGATGGTTTTTGCGGGCTTCCAAAAAAAGCTTGTTCAACTCTTCAATTGTGGTACCGTCAAACCGTTCAATTCCATAGAGCCCTTGAACGGTGTAATCGATGGCTCTGCCATAACCGGTATACCTGCAATTCTCCCAGTACGGCTCCACCAGCTTCCATCGTTCCATCAAAGGTTTGGAACTGTCCACAACCGTTTTAAAATCCTCGTTGGATAATCCGGATGATTTTAAGTCAGTACTGAAATAATGTATCAGGTATTCCTTTAAAATATCGGTATTCTGATCAATATACTCCTCACGACCGGGCAGATGCTCGTGAGTATCAATGATCTCCAGGCTGCTCACATAATCAAAGATATGCTTGTAAATTTCTTTCATACCATCACCCCAGATACAGAATTCCGGCTTTTTTGATTCCGGTTGCCGGCAATACCCATAATTTTCGCATAAAACCACAGAGACGTTATTATCTAAGCTCAATATTATCATATCCCATTGTTTTTGCAAACAATTAAATTGTTTCATTCAATAATAATTTATAA
>LFSE01000102.1 GCA_001513075.1 Clostridiales bacterium DTU074
GTATTTTTTTGAATCCTTTAGAGAGAATCTTGGAAGGATATGTATTCATGCTTATACCGTAGCCTGCTGCTGTCTCCGTATTGACACACAGTAAATCAATGAGTTATAATAATATAAACTTTACACCCGTACCCTATTTTGTCGGATTTTAAAGTGTTAGTGGAGGGAGGGAAGGATATGTCAGAGGTTAGGATAGGAGAAAATGAATCCTTTGAAAATGCGTTGAAACGCTTTAAGCGCCAGTGTGCAAGGGCCGGAGTATTGGCTGAAATACGTAAACGAGAGCACTACGAGAAGCCAAGTGTAAGGCGTAAGAAGAAATCAGAAGCCGCTCGCAAGCGTAGGTATTATTAATAATCGGTCCGGATAATGGTTGCACATATTTTCTGAATGTTTGGTTACCCTTCCCTCTATTTCAGTGTTTGGTTTGTTGACAAGGGACGGGGTTTAGTAAGCCGAAGCATGCAGTTATCGACTGATGATATGGTGAAACCTAAAACCTGGTGGATGCACCAGGTTTTTTTATTAGGATAAATACAAAAAAATTCCATAAATGGATAAAAATAATACTAATACAGTTTTATAGATATAATGAAAAACAAAGAAAAATGAATTATAATAGAATTAGGATTAACAGCAAAAGATTAAAATATTTCCGGGGGAATGTGGTAAGGGGAGAAATGTGTGGATGGGAGAAAAAGGTTGAAGTTTATTGGTCTGCTGGGATGGATTTTGCCGTTAGCGGTTATTATTTCAACTTATCTGCACATAATATGGATTGGCTTCAGATCGTGGAATAAAATAAACAATACCGATGATGTGATTCACGTATCATATGAATTGAGTGAAGAGGATTATGCAGTGGAAAGCAAAATCTATAACGTCGGGGAAATGGATGCCAAGATTCCGGAAGGTGACCGGGATATACTGGTTATGAGTTTTAATATACGTCATGGGGTGGATCATCATGGGAAGGAAAGCTTAAACACGATAATAGATGAAATAAAAGCTTTTAAACCCAAAATAATAGCTCTGCAGGAAGTGGATTGCCGCATGCCCAGATCCCGGTTTAAAGATCAGGCTAAAAAAATAGCCGAAGCCCTGGGGTATAATTATGTCCATGGGGATACCATAAATATTCTGGGGATGAAATACGGAAACACAATATTGAGTGCCTATCCCATAGTGGAATACAAAAATGTGAGACTCCCTTCCAATTCATTGGAAGGACGGGCAGTTCTGATCAGCAAAATTATTATAGGCGGGGATATTTATCATGTACTGAATACCCACCTGTGTTTGGATGCTGAGGAGAGAAGAAAACAGATAAGCGTAATTAACAATATGATTAAAGAATTGGATGGGAATATCATTCTTATGGGTGATTTTAATGAGCAGGCCAATACCCTGGAAGCCGATGAAATAAATCAGAAGATGGTGGATACGGCAATTGAAACGTCCAATAAATTTCTGAATACCTATGCCTATTACAGCGACGTACCCAATACCCGGATTGATCATATATATGTCAGCCGAAACATCGAAGTAATAGAACACTTTGTGGTTCCTTCCAGGATTTCAGATCATTCCATGGTATTTTCGTTAATTCTTCATAAAACAAGTAAAAAAAGAGGAATATTATGAGCCATATCGAATAGTTTAATGGGTTAATAGTGAATGATTGTTTTGCCGTTTTAAAAAAGTGTTAAAATAATTATATCATATAGTGAAGGGGAACTCTGATGAAGAGAAGTTCATTCATAAGCATTCTGATCCTATTCATATTTATAATTGTGGTTTTTACCCAGCAAGCCGATGCAGTTGCTATAGCGAATAGTAGAGTATATACAATTCCGATAAAGGGCGAGATAACACCGGCCATGGCTTCCTTTGTCAAGAATCAGATTGAAAAGGCGAATATTGAGGAAGCAAAGGGTATTCTAATTGTAGTATCCACATATGGCGGGAGGGTGGATTCGGCCATTGATATTAAGGATACTATCCTGGGCTCTGAAATACCGGTTGCCGTTTATATAAAGGATAGGGCGGTTTCGGCGGGTGCATTAATCTCGATAGCGGCAGATTATATAGTAATGGCACCGGCCAGCCATCTTGGTGCAGCAGAACCAATTCCCTATAGCGAAAAGAATGTGGCGGCAATAAGCGCCGAGTTTAGGAGTGCTGCCAAATTCAGGGGCAGAGACCCACAGATAGCAGCTGCTATGGTGGACAAATCCATAGAAATAGCAGGGCTTACAGAGAAAGGGTCACTCCTGGACATGACGGCTGAGGAAGCGAAGGAATACGGTTATGCCGATGCCATTGTAGCCAGGCAGGAGGAAGCCATTGCCTACCTGGGATGGGAGGATGCTGAAATCTTTAACGCCGAGCCGGACTTTAAAGTTAAAATAGCTCAGTTTCTTACCAGAGTGGAAGTTGCGTCGCTGCTTCTCCTGATTGGTATGATCGCCACAATCATTGAGATCTTTGCACCGGGTTTTGGCTTGCCCGGCATTATAGGGATAGTGTGTTTTTCCCTTTATTTTGGCGGAAACTTCTTAGCCGGCAATACCGAATGGTGGGCCGTATTGTTGTTCATCATAGGTCTGGTATTGTTGGGGATTGAAATGGCCGTACCCGGCT
The DNA here is from genome assembly GCA_001513075.1 of Clostridiales bacterium DTU074. Classification (GTDB taxonomy): domain Bacteria; phylum Bacillota; class Clostridia; order Caldicoprobacterales; family Caldicoprobacteraceae; genus DTU074. Next base: position 2,644 of record LFSE01000102.1, read on the forward strand.
TTGGTGTATTCGGGATAGCCGGTATACTAGCCGTATTGGCTGGTTTGATATTGGCCGCATCGGATCCTTTAAAGGGAGTAATTTCCGTAGGGATTTCCCTTCTGGCTGTGGCCATTGCCATTCCCATTTTTGGCAAATATTTTGGTGGGGCTAAGTTATTCAGAAGGCTGGTTCTGACTGAGGCGGTAAAGCCAAACGACAGCCGACCAATTGCCCATCAGCAGGAATCAACTGACTTAACCGGTAAAATCGGTGTATCGGTTACTCCCTTAAGGCCTGCTGGGATTGTGGAAATAGATGGGCATAAGTATGATGTGGTTTCAGATGGGGAATATATCTCATCGGGTGAGAAGGTCAAGGTGGTGGAGGCAGCTGGATCAAGGATTGTGGTAACCAGGCTTTAAATAAGGCCTGATTATAATAAATTTATTAAGGAGATGATGTTATGCCTGAAACGATGTTATTTTTTATGGTTTTGATTATCGTAGTCATAATAGTGCTGGCGGTTATTCTGACTTTTGTGCCGCTGGGGTTATGGATTTCCGCCCTTGCAGCGGGTGTGAGAATCGGCATATTAAATCTTATCGGTATGCGGCTGAGAAGGGTAATACCATCACGAATAGTCAATCCTCTGATAAAGGCGACCAAAGCCGGTCTTGATATTAGCGTAGACAAACTGGAAGCCCATTATTTGGCCGGAGGTAATGTGGACCGGGTAGTAAATGCTTTAATTGCTGCTCAAAGGGCCAATATCCCCTTGGAATTTGAAAGAGCTGCTGCCATTGATTTGGCCGGCAGGGATGTGCTGGAAGCTGTGCAGATGAGCGTTAATCCCAAGGTTATTGAAACTCCGAAAGTTTCTGCCGTAGCCAAGGATGGTATTGAGGTAATTGTCAAAGCCCGGGTTACCGTAAGAGCGAATATAGACAGGTTGGTTGGAGGTGCCGGGGAAGAAACCATACTGGCGCGTGTAGGAGAGGGCATTGTAACAACCGTTGGTTCTTCCGAATCCCATAAGGAAGTATTGGAAAACCCTGACAGCATTTCGCAAACCGTGCTGGGCAAGAGCTTGCATTCAGGTACTGCCTTTGAAATACTGTCAATCGATATTGCAGATGTGGATGTGGGCAGAAATATCGGCGCCCAGCTTCTGACCGATCAGGCCGAAGCCGATAAGCGCATAGCTCAGGCAAGGGCGGAAGAAAGGCGTGCCATGGCTGTTGCCAGGGAGCAGGAGATGAAGGCGGCTGTGCAAGAGATGAGGGCTAAAGTGGTGGAGGCGGAAGCTGAAGTTCCGAAAGCCATGGCTGCTGCCCTAAAGGAAGGGAAGCTTGGTGTAATGGATTACTATAATATGAGGAATATAATAGCCGATACCCAGATGAGAGATTCCATAGCAAGGATGGGAAGGGAAGACAATCTTGAAGGGGATAACAAATAGTAGCGCTGTTAGGGGATGATAATTCATGTTTGAGATAATTATTATATTTATAATTATTAGTGTGCTTGGAAGCATACTAAGGGGAATCGGTCAGGCCGGTCGGGGCGAAGGGCACAGGCAGGCATTCCCACGAGGAGCAACCAATGATCAAAGTCCCCGCGTCCGAGGTACAAGGCTCCATATCAACCGCCGTGATACGGCAAAAGCCGATGTTGTAAATGAGAGACCGGATGATACTGACCGTCGGATAAATTTTTCCGCTGAGGAACCATATTCCAATCCATCCCGTGGTTTTGATACACAGCAGCGCACAAACCCCGAACATTTTTCTGACCGCCGGAAGGACCTGTCCTTTAGCAGGAATTCTATCATAAACGGGATTATACTATCAGAGATTTTACAACCCCCTAAAGCCCGGCGCAGAGGATAGGCAAGCGCGCTGTGGCAGACACAAAAGTGAAGTAAAAACTAGAATGCCATTGGTATTCTAGTTTTTCTTTTTACTGCATACTATTTAAGTATTGGAGGGAGGTATGGATGAGAAAAAGAAAGCTTGATGAGGTTAAAACAACCGTTTCCGAAATGTTGGAGCTGCCAAAGGAGATAACCCTTAACCTGCCGAAAATCAGCATGATTGGCAATATCCAGATGTTGGTGGAAAACCACAAGGGGATTATTGAATATACTCCTCAAAGGATAAGATTGAACTCAACCATTGGAGTCATACGGGTTCAAGGGGTAAATATGAACCTGAAGAATATTGCCGTAGATGACATTATGATAACAGGTGAAATCAAACTTGTGGAATTTCTCTAACCGGGGTGAAGACTATTGCTGTTCTTCAGATTGTGGAGTTTTTTGTTTGGCTATCTTGTTATACGTGTAGAAGGGCTGTCCCTGGAAAGGTTTATCAATTTGACGGTAAGCAAAGGAATTTATCTGTGGGACATTAAACGCTACAGCTACACGGCTTTGACGGCATGCATTACCATCAAGGGTTTTAAAAAGCTGAAGAAGATTGTGAGAACCGCCAGATGCAGAGTCAGAATCCTGGATAAAAGAGGGCTGCCCTTTATACTCGCCCGTTTTAAACATAGAAAAATGCTGGTGGTTGGCATGACCGTTTTTTTTATAATCGTATACGGACTTTCTTCTTTTATATGGACAGTTGATATTGAGGGTGCCGTCAAGGTGCCCGAAGAAAAAATATTGCAAATTTTGGAGAAACATGGCATCAAACCGGGTGCATACAAGCGAAATCTGGATATATCGGCTATTGCAAACTGGGTTGTCATAGATATGCCCGAACTCTGGTGGGTAAGCATTGAGTTAAGAGGGACCAAAGCACTGGTACGGGTTGTTGAAACCAATGCCCCCCCTCCCATGATTGACAGGAGCATCCCATGTGATATTGTAGCAGCTAGGGATGGTATTATACATGAGATGGTGGTCCTGGAGGGAGAACCGCTTGTCAGGGTTGGCGATACTGTTAGAAAGGGGCAGCTTTTGGTCAGCGGGATTATTGAGGATCAGGAAACCCATGATGTACGATATGTTCACGCCATGGCGCAAATTAATGCCCGGACCTGGTACGAGGGAACGGGAATATGGGAATTTGATAAGCCGGTGACAAAACGGACGGGAAGAAAGGCGGTACAAAAATATCTTGATCTGGGAAAATGGGTTATCGAATATCAAAAGGAAGACATTCCCTTCAAAAAATATGAGGTAGTTGAAAAAAGGGTGCCTTTTTTTGATCAAAGAGGACTTATTCCAATCACAATGATTGTAAGAGAGTACTATGAAGTTGAGGAGCCGCAAAAAGGTACAGAATTGCAGGCTATAAAGGAAAAAGCCCATGATATTGCATACGAGAATGCCCGCAGGACCATTCCGGAACACGTGAAAATTATTGACAAAAGGGTGAAATACGATATGATAGAAGGGAAAGAGGTAAAGGCAACGGTATATATAGAAGCCATTGAAGATATAGCACAGCAGCAAAGGATAATATTTAACTAGGAGGATTACTGTTTGGAACAATTCACAAAGGAAAGAATAATAGAGGTTAACAGTCTGGAAAGTTTGAGAATGCTTTTTGGCAATTTCGATGAAAATATTGAATTAATAGAAGAAGAAACGGGAGTCAGTATTGTAACCCGCGGGACCAATCTTGTCATAACCGGTAACCCCCAGCAGGTAGAGCTGGCCCATAAAGTCATTTCCAAGCTTCTGGATATGATAGAGAGAAAGGAATCCGTTGACAGGGCTCAGATAAGGTATGCCATACAGCTGGCCACCGAAGGTCAGGAAGACCTGATGGACGAAATAGCAGCTGATATTATATGTATAACCCACAAGGGCAAGCCGGTCAGGTGCAAGTCACTGGGCCAAAAGATGTATGTCAGGGCAATTGCACAAAATGATATTGTCTTTGGTATAGGTCCGGCCGGTACAGGCAAGACATATCTTGCAATGGCAATGGCCATAGCAGCATATAAGAGCAGGGAAGTAGGGCGTATAATATTAACCCGTCCTGCAGTGGAGGCCGGAGAAAAGCTGGGGTTTTTGCCTGGGGATTTGCAGAACAAGGTAGATCCCTATCTGCGCCCCCTGTACGATGCCCTGTATGATCTGATAGGATTGGAGAACTACTTAAAGCTGATCGAAAGAGGTACAATAGAAATAGCACCGCTGGCCTATATGAGAGGGCGTACCCTTGATGATTCCTTTATAATTCTTGATGAAGCCCAGAACACCACATCGGAGCAGATGAAGATGTTCTTAACACGTATGGGCATCGGTTCTAAGGTGGTTATAACGGGCGACATAACTCAAATTGATCTGCCAAGGGGCAAGAAATCCGGTTTGATTGAGGCCATGAACGTCCTAAAGAACATAAAGGGAATAGAGTTTGTATTTCTGACAAAGAAGGATGTAGTTCGACATGAGCTGGTAATGAAAATTGTTCAAGCATATGATGATTTCGACAGACGAATGTCCGGAGAGGAGCAGGGAGAAAATTGTGATGAACCAGACGGTTATTAATAAAAACCAATTTGGATCTGGCAGGCAGACGGCAAAGGTGTTGAACATTCAGCTGGTTTGGAAGCTCATCATTGCTGTATTTACCTATGCCATTATATTTGTTATAATGCTGTACTCAATTACCCCCAAAAGGTACAGCTTAAAGGTGGGAGACATTCCCACAGAACCTATACGTGCTCCCAGAGATATTGAGAACAAAATAGAAACTCAGAGAAGGATCGAACAGGCAAAGCAGAGCGTATCGCCTATATACAGGTTTAATCAGGATGTTAAGATAAATACAATAGAAGAAGTGAACCGAATATTTGAGGAGATTCATATAATACGGGGAATGGCGGCACAAGAGCTGGAAAAACTGAAAGAGGAGCAAAATGCTGAGGGTTTGACTCCTGCTGAAAATACCGATGAAATCACCGGTGAGAATATCCAGGAAACCCCCGATGAGAATATCCAGGAGACTCCCGTAGAAAATGGGGAAGCTGAAAAACCGGGAAATTCCGTTCTGAATTATGAACAGCTCTTTGAAAGGCAGTTTCTGGAACAGCTAAAAGCCAATTTAAGCATCGAATTATCAAATGAAGAGTTGATTGCATGTATTACGAGCGATGAATCCGAGCTGATGCAACTGCAGGATTATCTGCTCGGTGTTTTGGTTGATTTGCTGGATCTCAGGATTAAAGAGGATAATCTATTGGAGGCAAAAAATACATTCCGCAATGAAATGCTGACATTGCCCCTGTCAAATGATCTGCGCCTGGTAGGGACCACCGTTGGTCTATCGCTAATAAAGCCCAATATGGTGTATGATCGGGAAGCAACAGAGGCGGAAAGGGAAAAAGCAGCCCAGAATGTTGAAAAGGTTTATTTCAAAAAAGGCCAATATATTGTTCAGGATGGGCAGCCGGTTACCGAGGAACAGTTTATGGCTTTGGCAGAGCTTGGGCTTATAAAGGATGAACCCTTTGATTTATCCATGGTATTGGGCCTTGGACTGATAATACTATTAGTGGAAGTATTATTTGCCATGTACTTAAATCATTTTGAAAAAGATATAACGGAACAGCCCCACATCCTTGTCATGATATGTGTTATATTTTGCCTTGTTTTGGCATTGGGATATGGCATAAAATTTATTCATCCGTATTTTATACCAGCCTCTACGGCAGCCATACTGCTGACCGTACTGGTCCGACCCAGTGTGGCGTTTATTGTCAATATAGCGATAGCTGTATTGTTGGGACTCATGACCAACGGGCAATTTGGAGTATCAACCGCCGTTTTGTTCAGCGGCATGCTGGGGATATATATGAGCAAAAAATCACAGCAAAGAAGCACCCTGGTGTGGACGGGCCTGCTTATAAGCGTAGCCGGCATGTTAAGCGTAATGGGGTATGAAGTTATTGTCTCAGGCGACTGGTTGTCAGCGGTCAGGTTATCGCTTTGGAGTGTCGGGAGCGGTATCTTTTCGTCCATTCTTGCTTTGGGGACTCTGCCTGTATGGGAATATTTATTCGGTATTATAACACCTATAAGGCTGATAGAGCTTTCAAATCCCAATCAGCCTCTGTTAAAGCGCCTGCTTATGGAAGCCCCGGGAACTTATCATCACAGCGTTATTGTAGCTAACCTGGCAGAGAGTGCTGCAGAAGCTATCGGAGCAAATGGCATACTGGCAAGAGTGGGGGCCTATTATCATGATATCGGCAAATTGAACAGGCCTTACTATTTCAGGGAGAATCAGCTATCGTCGGATAATCCTCATGACAGGCTGGATCCGGCTTTAAGCGCCGGCATCATCATCTCGCATGCCCGGGATGGTGTGCGTCTGGCACAAAAATACAAAGTCCCCAAGGTACTCCAGGATTTTATGCTTCAGCATCACGGGACTACACCGGTTATATATTTCTACCATAAATCAAAGAATAATAGTAGCAATGCAGAGGATGTAAAACTGGATGATTATCGCTATGGTGGTCCAAAACCCCAGAGCCCCGAGACTGCGATAGTTATGCTGGCTGATACCGTTGAGGCAGCGGTGCGCAGCATGCAGGATCCTACTTCCGAAAAGATTGAGGAGTTGATCAGGAGATTGATTAAAGAGAAGCTGGAAGACGGTCAATTGGATGAATGTCGTTTGACGCTGAAAGATCTGGATTCCATTGCAATAGCTTTCAAAAATGTGATTTGTGGTGCATTCCATCAAAGGGTGGAATATCCCGATGTAGATCTAAAGGAAGAGAGAGGGCGACAGGAATGACGGTTGATATAAACAATTGCCAGGATAGCATTGAAATTGATCCGGAATTTGAGGAATTTATGGAGAATTGCATTCTGACGGGGCTGAAGGCTGAAGGGATCAGCATTCCCGTTGAAGTCAGCATACTGCTGGTGGATGATAATCATATAAGGGAGCTAAATAAAACCTATAGGGGCATTGATGCGCCCACCGACGTGCTTTCCTTTCCAATGCTGGAATTTGAATCCGACGATGGAAAAAGAGAAATAACCGATGTAATGAATGATGCGGAGAAGGACGGAGACACTGTTATATTGGGCGATATTGTTATATCGGTAGAGAGGGCACTGAATCAGGCACGGGAATACAACCATAGCTTTTTGCGGGAAATGGGCTTTCTGCTCATCCATGGTTTGCTGCACCTTTTGGGTTATGACCACATGGACGAAGGGGAAAGGCTGGAAATGCGGCAAAAGGAAGAGTCCATACTTAAAATGTTAAACCTTACCCGCGACGGCCAATGAGAAAATGGCGGGTGATGGAATTTATGAAGTCCAGGAATATGATTGACAGCTTTAATGCTGCCATAAAAGGCTTGCTGTATGGTTTTAGGACCGAAAAAAACATCAAGATACATTTTTTTATAGCCCTTTTCACCCTTATTGCGGCTATGCTGGCGGATGTAACAAAAATTGAAGCGCTTATCCTGTTTATCACCATAACTATGGTTATTGCCGCCGAGCTTATCAATACCGCCATTGAACGGGTTGTTGATATACTGCATTCGGAGTATCACCCCTTGGCCGAAGTGGCAAAAAATGTGGCTGCCGCTGCGGTGCTGGTAACAGCCGTAAACGCAGTGATGGTCGGATATATCATATTCTATAACAGGATTAGCTGGTTTTCCCTATCCCTTGTACGTCAGATAAGATCTGCACCGGTACACATAACGGTGATCAGTCTTATCGCAGTGGTCATTATTGTAATAATCATAAAGTCGCTAAACTATAAGGGAAACTTTCTGAGGGGAGGAATGCCCAGCGGGCACAGCGCTCTTGCTTTTTCCCTTTTTACATCCATTACCCTGTTGAGCGGAAATGCCCTTATATCCAGTCTTAGCCTGTTAATGGCCCTTATTGTGCTTCACAGCCGGTACGAGACCGGCATACACACCCTCACTGAAATTATTATGGGGGCTTTTTTGGGTATACTGTCAACTATTATAATATTCGAGTTATTAAAATTTTAGGGGGAAGATGCCAATGCTTACATCCGAGCAACTGATTCAGGAGGCAAAAAAGGCAAGGGAAAAAGCTTATGCCCCTTATTCCAAGTTTCGCGTAGGTGCGGCCTTGCTGGCACGGGACGGGTCTGTTTATACCGGCTGCAATGTGGAGAACGCAAGCTTTGGCGCCACATGTTGTGCCGAAAGGGTGGCAATATACAAAGCCGTATCCGACGGAAGGCGGGATTTTGCGGCTATAGCTGTTGTGTCCGATTCGCAGGGTTCAACCTTTCCCTGCGGAATATGCAGGCAGGTGATGACGGAATTTAGAATTCCTGTCGTTATTGTTGTTGATGAAGTCGGAAGAATCGCCGAATACCGGCTTAATGATCTTTTGCCTTATGCATTTGATAATATAGAATAGATCTGATTCAAAAAGGAGGAATGTATGATAGGGAGAGAATACAGATCGGGCTTTGCCGCCATAATCGGCAGGCCAAACGTTGGAAAATCTACTCTGATGAATAGTTTAGTCGGTACCAAAATTTCGATAATTTCCGACAAACCCCAAACTACGCGCAACCGTATACAATGCGTTCTCAGCCGACCGGATTACCAGGTTGTTTTCATCGATACTCCCGGCCTCCATAGGCCCAGAAACAAGCTTGGGGAGTATATGGTGCGAGTTGCCAGGAGCGCATTGGAAGAGGTGGATGTTATTGTATTTATCGTGGATATACACGATGGTATAGGAGGCGGTGATCGACATATCGCCGAAGAGCTTCGACAGGTGAAAACTCCCATTATTCTGGTTGCCAATAAGATCGATATGGTTCAAAACATTGAAGAAGCTGAAAGAAGGGCTCGGGATTTTTGGGAACAAGCAGAGTTTGATGAGATGATAGTGGTATCGGCCATTAACCGAACAAATTTGGACAAGCTGGAGAGTATAATTGTATCTTACTTGCCCGTGGGCCCCAAGTATTATCCCGAGGACATGGTAACGGATCAACCCGAGCGTTTTATAGTAGCTGAGCTTATTCGCGAAAAAGCTCTTGAGCTGTTGAAGGAAGAGGTGCCTCATGGCATAGGAGTGGAGATCATCAGTTTTAAGGAGCGTACTGACAAAAATATTATAGATATAAGTGCTACCATATATTGTGAAAAGAAGTCCCATCGGGGCATCATAATAGGCAAGGGGGGCAATATGCTGCGGGAAATTGGGAGCAGAGCAAGGGCGGATATAGAGAGATTGCTTGGGACTCAGGTTTTTCTGGATCTGTGGGTTAAGGTGAGACAGAACTGGCGTGATAACCTGATTGATCTGAGAAATTTGGGATATGAATAAAACAATTTAAATTTATTAACTTATATTTATTAGCGAAGTCGGATTATTTTACATGGAATATAGGTCAGGAATAGCGGAAACTCTAATAGATGAAGCAAGTTTATATAGTAGGGGGTTTATGACATGGTTGATCTATTTTGGCGCTTATTCGAAAAGACCGGGTTTATTGGATGTTATTTGCTCTATAAAGTTATAGAAAAGGCTGAAGATGAACGCTTTCTTGGCCTATCACCCGATAAAGATGAAAATGCTTCGAAAGCTTATCAAATCAGGAAGGAATCGATATGAAATATTTCCGTACTCAGGGAATTGTGTTAAGATATACAAACTTTAAAGAAGCCGACAGAATGCTCACCGTATTTTCACCCGACAGGGGGAAGATGCAGGTGTTGGCCAGAGGCTGTCGCAAGCCCAGGAGTCGTTTGCTGGCAGCCAGTCAGCTGTTCTGTTATGCCGATTATATATTTGTAAAATCAAAAGAGATATATATTATAACCCAGGCCGATGTAAAGGACTCTTTTTATGATATACGCAATGACATGGAACGGCTGACATACGGCACCCATATATTGGCCCTGACCGAGGAGGCGGTGAATTACGAAGAAGGGAATTTCCGTCTCTTTTATATGCTGCTGCAAATATTGGCTTATCTGGCTTATGGGGAAATAAACCCTGAAGATGTAGCCCATGTATTTGAGCTAAAACTGATAGATCTGTTGGGATACCGTCCTGCTTTGGATAGATGCATTGCGTGCGGTAGTGGTTTGGAACAAATGAATTCAAATAAACTGTATTTCAGTACCTCCCAGGGGGGGATAGTGTGTAACAATTGTCATAGCCGTGTTAATGACGGATATACCATCCACAAAAATACGATCCAGACAATGCGCTTTATTCTAGGCATGGATATAAAAAGATTGGGAGTTTTAAAGTTCTCCCGGATGGTGAGAAATGAGCTGGACTATATTTTATCGGCCTATTTGAATGAAATTATTGGCAAACCGTTAAAGACCAGAAGCTTCATTGAACACATAAAAAATGAAAGATAGATGATGTTAAAGAGTTTTTATTCAAGTATATAAAAGAATATTGACTAAAATGAAAAAATTATATAATATAAAGCAGGTAGTTTTGGAGATATTTGCCTTAATGCGGCAATATTGTTAAATATACAAAAATAGTCTCAATTTTGGTTCAAATACATAGATAGGAGGAAGATTTATGGCAAAAAAGTACGTATATCTGTTCAGTGAAGGCAATGCGGGCATGAGAAATTTGCTCGGAGGCAAAGGGGCAAATCTTGCTGAAATGACCAATCTGGGCTTGCCCGTTCCCCAGGGTTTTACAGTAACAACGGAAGCTTGCACTCGTTACTACCAGGATGGAGAGGTTATAGGCCAGGAGATCATCGATCAAATATATGAAGCCATGGCTAATGTAGAGAAAATCGCCGGTAAGAAGTTTGGCGATCTGGATAATCCTTTTCTGGTATCGGTTCGTTCGGGTGCACGAGTGTCCATGCCCGGTATGATGGACACCATATTAAACTTAGGATTAAATGATATTGCCGTTCAGGGTTTGGCCAGGCTGACAAATAATGAGAGATTTGCTTACGACAGTTACAGAAGGTTCATCCAGATGTTTTCGGATGTAGTCATGGGCATAGACAAGAATAAATTTGAAAAAATCCTGGACGATGTCAAGCAGGAAAACGGATTAACACTGGATGTCGAGCTTACAGCCGAACATCTGAAAGAAGTGGTCAGACGCTTTAAGGAATTGTATGCTCGGGAAATGGGTCAGGAATTTCCCCAGGATCCAAAGACCCAGCTGATTGAAGCCGTTAAAGCCGTATTTCGCTCATGGAATAATCCCAGGGCAATTGTATACAGGCGTATGAATGATATTCCCGGCGACTGGGGTACAGCTGTTAATGTCCAGGCTATGGTGTTTGGAAATATGGGCGATGACAGCGGCACAGGCGTGGCCTTTACCAGGAACCCGGCCAACGGTGAGAAAAAGCTGTACGGTGAATTCCTGCTGAATGCTCAGGGAGAAGACGTTGTTGCAGGGATAAGAACACCGGAGCCCATCGAACACATGAGGGAGATCATGCCCGAGGTATACCAGCAGTTCGTTGATATTGCCGAGAAATTGGAAAAGCATTATAGGGATATGCAGGATATGGAGTTTACTATCGAGCGGGGAAAACTGTACATGCTACAGACCCGCAGTGGAAAGAGAACGGCCGCGGCTGCTTTGAAGATAGCAGTTGACATGGTAAATGAGGGTTTAATTACCAAGGAAGAGGCAGTTCTTCGAGTTGATCCCAGGCAGCTGGATTCCCTCCTGCATCCAACATTTGAGCCTAAAGCCCTTAAAGCTGCCAAGCCGATTGCAAAAGGTCTTCCCGCTTCTCCGGGAGCTGCTACCGGTCAGATATATTTTACCGCGGAAGAGGCTGCCGAAGCAGCCAAAAACGGTCAAAAAGTCATTTTGGTCAGGGCCGAAACATCGCCGGAGGACATCGAGGGTATGTATGCCGCTCAGGGTATACTGACATCCCGGGGCGGTATGACTTCCCATGCTGCCGTTGTGGCCCGGGGCATAGGCACCTGCTGTGTTGCAGGATGTGAGCAGATCAGAATTGATGAAGAGAAGAAATGTTTCTATGCTGGCGATAAGGTGTTTAAAGAAGGTGATTTTATTTCCCTGGATGGCAGTACCGGCAATGTTTACGGTGAAGCCCTGCCTACACAGGAGCCTTCGCTTACCGGCGATTTTGCTGTCCTTATGGATTGGGTGGATCAGGTAAGGGTGCTCAAGGTGAGGGCTAATGCCGATACTGCCAGAGACGCTGCTCAGGCATTGGAGTTTGGTGCAGAGGGAATTGGTTTGTGCCGCACCGAGCACATGTTTTTTGACGAAGACAGGATACCTGCCGTCAGAGAAATGATCGTTGCAAGAACGGAAGAGGAAAGAAGAAAGGCTCTTGCCAAGCTGTTGCCCATGCAGAAGGGCGATTTTAAGAGCATATATGAGGTAATGGGGGACAGGCCGGTAACCATCAGGTTGTTAGATCCACCGCTTCATGAATTCCTCCCCCACGATGATGATGACATAAGGGAATTAGCTCAAGAAATGGGCATCTCCTTTGAGGAACTCAAGGCTACGGTGGTGAAGCTCCAGGAGTTTAACCCCATGTTGGGGCACAGGGGATGTCGCCTTGCTGTTACCTATCCGGAGATAGCCGAGATGCAAACCAGGGCCATTATTGAAGCGGCTATTGAGGTTATGCAGGAAAAAGGAATCAGCATCCTGCCTGAAATTATGATCCCCTTGGTTGGTGAAGCTAAGGAGCTTAAGTATGTAAAAGATGTGGTGGTTAAAACTGCCGAGGCCGTTATGAATGAAAAAGGAATTAAGGTGGACTATATGGTCGGAACCATGATCGAGGTTCCCAGGGCAGCGTTGACTGCAGATGAGATTGCACGGGAAGCCGAGTTCTTCTCCTTTGGTACCAATGACTTAACCCAGATGGTATTTGGCTTTTCACGGGACGATGCGGGTAAATTCCTTGAAGAGTACTACAATAAGAACATTTTTGAAAGCGATCCCTTTGCCAGGATCGATCAGGTCGGCGTCGGAAAGCTGATGAAGATGGCGGTGGAACTCGGTAAAGCTACAAGGCCTGACATAAAGCTGGGCATATGTGGTGAGCACGGCGGAGATCCGAGTTCAGTTGAGTTTTGCCATAATATCGGCTTAAACTATGTATCCTGCTCGCCATACAGAATACCAATAGCCAGACTGGCTGCTGCCCAGGCAGCGCTAAAAGCAAAAGGCCAATCATGATGAGATTGGCAGATGTCTTGCACCGGGTTTTGAATAAACCTTTTGAGCAGGGAGAAGGGTATTGCCGCTTGTAAAGGGACAATACCCTTTTCTCATGCATATCGGGATATGAATTAATAAACATGAGAACAGTAATGGATAGCCCCTGAACATGAGCATGGTTTGCGCCCTGTGCATTTTTATGTTACTAAAGAAGGATATTGGATATAAATGTGGTATATATATAAGTAGAGATTCAACGCTTTCATGCAATGAGGGATGAAGATGGGGTGATGATAAGGGAACGACTTGAGGAAATGGAAAAAGGATTTTTGTCTCCTTTTGGCTGCTTAAGCAGTCAGACCAGGGGGAGGCGATATCCCCAGGAAAAATGTGAAATTCGTACTGAATTTCAGCGGGACAGGGATAGAATACTCCACTGTAAATCCTTCCGGCGCCTTAAGCACAAAACCCAGGTTTTTATAGCTCCTGAGGGAGATCACTACAGGACAAGGCTTACCCATACCCTTGAGGTGGCGCAGATTGCCCGCACAATTTCCAGGGCTTTAAGGCTAAACGAGGATTTAACCGAAGCCATCGCTTTGGGACATGACTTGGGCCATACTCCCTTCGGGCATATTGGTGAACGCTTGTTGGACAGTATAACCAGTTGCGGTTTTAAACATAGTACTCATAGCCTCAGGGTTGTCGATATTCTGGAAGGTAAAAAAGGGCTTAATCTCACTTGGGAGGTCAGGGACGGAATAGCCAATCACACCATGTCAGGCACCCCTACAACCCTTGAAGGGCAGGTGGTCAGGATAAGCGATCGTATAGCCTATATAAATCATGATATAGACGATGCTTTACGTGCCGGAATCATAACCGAAGATGACTTGCCCAGGGAATCCGTTGAGATATTGGGCAATACCCATGGTCAAAGAATAAACAGCATGGTTATGGATGTCATAAAAAACAGCATGGACTTGCCCAAGGTTGAGATGAGCCGGGAGATAAGCAGTGCTACCGAAAAGTTGCGTAGCTTTATGTTTGAACGAGTCTACATGGACGGTATTGCAAAAAGGGAAGAGAGAAAAGCAGGGTTCATATTGGAAAAACTGTTCAGCCATTTCATGAAATATCCTGAGAATCTTCCGGAGGAATACCGTTTTAATATAGATGTTTACGGTTTGGAACAGGTGGTGTGTGATTACGTGGCAGGTATGACCGATCGCTATGCCTTAAGGATGTTTGATAAAATCTTTGTTCCTTCATCATGGCATGGTTTATAGGGTATAAGTAATATATTTGGCAAAAGATGATAATAATAATTGATGCTTATGCTGAATACCGGACGGACGCTCCAGGTTTGTATCCCTTTTTATGGGAGATAGCGGACAAAAAAATTAGAACAAAGAGAAGGAAAATTGGGAATTATGGCGAAATATTATCTACTGTGATGAAATAGGGTGAAATGGTAAATGGGTATATTTTATTCAGAGGATTTTATTGAGGACGTAAGGTCCAGAAACGATATAGTTGATATAATTTCTGAATATGTACCTTTAAAACCGAGCGGTAAGGGCTATTTTGGTTTATGCCCTTTTCATAGCGAAAAGACCCCATCCTTCCATGTAAGCCCCGATAAGCAGGTTTATCACTGTTTTGGCTGTGGTATGGGAGGAAATGTGTTTACCTTTATCATGGCGATGGAGAGATTGGATTTTCCCGAATCGGTGAAATATTTGGCGGAGAAAGCGGGCATTGAATTGCCCGATACCATGGATTCCAGGGAATTTGCCATGAGGAGGGACATAAGGAATAAGCTCCATCAGCTGAATCGTGAGGCTGCAAGATTTTACCATAAGGTTCTGTTTTCCGCTCAGGGAGGACAAGCACTTTCGTATTTGAAAAGCCGAGGCTTGGATGAAAGGACTATGAAAATATTTGGCTTGGGATTTGCTCCCGAAGGATGGGATAGTATAAAGCAGCTTTTATTAAATATGGGATATGAAGAGGAGCTCCTGATACAAGCCGGTTTAGTTGTTGAAAACAAGGGAAGGACCTATGATCGCTTTCGGAACAGGATAATATTTCCGATTGTCAGACCCGGAGGATATGTAGTAGGATTTGGCGGCCGAGTCATTGATGACTCCCTTCCCAAATATTTAAACTCCTCTGATAGTCCCATTTTTAATAAAAGCAGTACCCTGTATGGCCTTAATCTCATTAAAAGGGGCCAGATGTTAGAATATATGATCATTACCGAGGGATATATGGATGTTATAACGCTGTACCGGTTCGGATTTAAGAATGCTGTGGCGTCATTGGGAACGGCTTTAACCCAACAGCAGGTCAAGCTGTTGAGGCGCTATACCAATCAGGTATATATTGCTTATGATGGGGATAAAGCCGGGCAACAGGCGACTTTAAGAGGATTGGATATGCTTCAGAACGCAGGGCTTAAAGTTAAGGTAATTTCTTTTCCCGAAGGCATGGATCCGGATCAGATTCTTCGGGAGTATGGCAGTGGATATTTTAAAGAGCTTATGGATAATGCCCTATCCTTGGTTGATTATAAACTTGACCAGCTGAGAAAGCAGTATGATTTGGACTCGGTCGAGGGACGAACGGGCTATGCTACCGAAGCGGCAAAAATACTTATCAAGGTGCCTAATATTCTGGAAAGGGATGTGCATATAAGGCGGTTGGAAGCAGAAACGGGATTTTCAGCCAGATTATTATACCGCCAGATCGAGCAGATGGAAGCTCTGAACCGGAAAGATAGTGTAAAAAAGCCTGATGTTGGTAATAATAGGTATACTAGCAGCCACAGGTTCAGGTTTGAAATGCTGCCGGTGCATATCAAGGCTGAAAGAAGCCTTGCTGCATTAATGGCTGCTGATGAAGCTTATGCCAGGAAGATTGCCGGGCGAATTAGCGATGAATATTTCGAAGAGCCGATTAATGCAGAGATCTATAACATTGTATCCGGTCTATTAAAAGCGGGAAAGGAAATCAGTATTCCAAGAGTTCTGAGCTGTGTTCAGGATCAGTCAAAAATACGGCAGATGGTTGAAATATTTGAACAGCAGGTGGAGTACGATAATATTGATAAATTTATTTCAGATTGTCTGAAAGAGGTAATATGCAATCGTTTGGAAAAACGAAGGCAGGAGGTTAAAGAGCTGATAGAGCAAATCGAAAAGGAAGGCCGCCAGGGAACGGAGCGTTATAATGTCTTGATGAATGAAATGGTTGCATTAATCCAGAAGATCAGCTTGAATCGACAGGGAAAGGAGGGGATTATGTGATAAACGGTGACGCAAAATATAACAAGATAAAGGAATTGATTGAGAGTGGAAAATCAAAGGGTGTTTTGACATATAAAGAAATAATGGATGTACTGGAAGAGGTTGAACTCGAACCAGAGCAGATTGAAAGGATCTATGATACCCTTGAATCCCTTGGTATAGATGTTCTGGATGATACAGCGGTGGAAGAGGCCAGCGCCGACACCGATCTGGATCTTAGCGTTCCTGAGGGTGTAAGCATTGATGACCCGGTACGAATGTACTTAAAGGAGATAGGGAAGGTGCCTTTGTTGACGGCCGAAGAGGAAATCGAGCTGGCCAAACGAATGGAACAGGGGGATGAAGAGGCAAAAAGAAAATTGGCAGAAGCTAACCTGCGTTTGGTGGTCAGTATAGCCAAACGATATGTGGGTCGCGGTATGTTGTTCCTGGATTTGATTCAGGAGGGCAACTTGGGCCTGATAAAAGCAGTCGAGAAGTTTGATTACAGAAAAGGATATAAATTCAGCACCTATGCTACCTGGTGGATTCGCCAGGCTATAACAAGGGCAATTGCAGATCAGGCCAGGACCATACGAATACCCGTTCATATGGTTGAGACTATAAATAAGCTAATACGGGTTTCCAGACAGCTGTTGCAGGAATACGGGAGGGAACCCCAACCGGAGGAAATAGCTAAAGAAATGGGCATTTCCGAGGAAAAGGTAAGGGAAATTATGAAGATAGCTCAGGAACCCATATCGCTGGAAACTCCTATTGGCGAGGAAGAGGACAGCCATCTGGGAGATTTTATACCCGACGAAGACGCTCCTGCGCCCGCCGAAGCTGCTGCATTCAATCTCCTCAAAGAACAGCTTATGGAAGTATTGGATACGCTGACACCACGGGAAGAAAAGGTGTTGCGGCTCCGATTTGGCCTTGATGATGGGAGAGCCCGTACTTTGGAAGAGGTGGGAAGGGAATTTAACGTTACCAGGGAGAGGATCCGCCAGATTGAAGCAAAAGCATTAAGAAAATTACGACATCCCAGCCGAAGCAAGAAGTTAAAGGATTTTCTGGATTAGTGATTCAGCATCTCTATTAAAGGAGATGCTGAATCATTCTTGTTTTGCCTATTGACTGAACGGTTGGATTGAGTTATAATATAATCCGCGGATANNGCGGTTAGAGCAACCGGCTCATAACCGGTCGGTCCGGGGTTCGAATCCCTGAAGGCCCACCAGTTTTTTTACTATTATAAATAGTCTAGCCATATAATTTCACCAACACCGAAATTCGGTGTTTTTTTGTAACTATACGGGAAAATTATTTACGGTATTTTTCCCAATGGCTGATAATTAGTATGTCGGGTGGTGCTGTTTTGTTAAAAGGAAGGTTGCTGGCCATTGCAAAGGCAGTTCCCCCTTCAAGCTGTATTGGGGATATCGGAACAGACCATGGATTGGTTCCGGTTTGGCTTGTGGCCAATGGGATTGCAAAAAAAGCCATTATCACCGATATAAGTTCCAAATCGCTGGCTAAAGCCGAAAGCTTGGTGGAACGGGAGGGACTGGCAGACAATATTGAACCCAGGCTGGGAGACGGCCTTAAACCTATAAAACCGGGTGAAGTTGATACGATTATAATCGCTGGCATGGGCGGTATGCTTATAAGGAATATCCTTGCAGATGCTCCTTGCGTGACGGCCAAAGCAAAAACCTTTGTTCTCCAGCCTATGACGGCTCAAAGCATGCTGAGGAAATGGCTGATCAACAACGGATATGCCATTGTGGATGAAACTCTGGTTCGGGAAGGCAACAGGTTTTATGAAATAATAACGGCTGAACACGGCAGACAGCAGATACCCGATGAAGTGTATTATGATATCGGCCATGTGTTGATAGAGAAAAGAGATCCGTTATTGAAGGAGTTTATCAGGTATAAAATAGCGAAAACCGCTGATATAGTTTTGCAGCTGGAGAGACAAAACACCGAAAAATCAAATCGTGCTGCGGAGAAGTTTCGCCGCAGGCTATCGCGGTATAAGGAGGTTTACCGGTGGGTGTTACAGTAAAGCAGGTAGTGGATGTTATGGAGGGAATAGCCCCTTCATATCTTTCGGAAAAGTGGGATAATACGGGTTTGCTTATAGGCGGAATGCAGGATGTGGTAAGGAAGATAATGGTATGCCTGGATGTAACCGACAGCGTAGTTAATGAAGCCATCCAAAACGGGGTTGATATGCTCATATCCCATCATCCGATAATATTTGAAGCTCTGAAAAACCTTCGCAGCGATGACGGAAAGGGGCGTTTGCTGCATCTTATTATAAAGAATAACATAGCGGTTTACTGTGCCCATACGAATCTTGACAAAGCTCCGGGAGGAGTCGATGATGTTCTGGCAGCCCGATTGGGTCTTGAGAACATTGAACCCTTAACGACGGAAGAGGATGAGAAGTTATACAAGATAGCGGTGTATATACCCAAAGGGCATGAAGATTCGGTCATGAACGCCATGGCTGAGGCCGGTGCAGGCATGGTTAGAAATTACAGCCACTGCACCTTTCAGACAAGGGGGATAGGAACCTTTTTGCCCTTGGAGGGCACAAAGCCTTATATAGGGCAGCAGGGGCGGATAGAACGGGTGGACGAGGTCAGGCTTGAGACCATAGCCAGGAAGCGGGATTTAGAAGATATTGTTAAAGCTATGCTGAATGTTCATCCATATGAAGAGGTAGCGTATGATATATATCCATTGGCCAATAGAATTGGCAAACAGGGCCTTGGCAGGATTGGAACCCTCCGGCACGAAACGCCCTTTGGAGAATTCGCAAAGCAGGTTTGCAGAACTTTGGGAATACCATCTGTACTGGTTGCCGGTCGGATTGATCGAAAAGTGCGGGTGGTAGCAAGCTGTGCCGGATCGGGAGCAAGCCTGATTAGTAAAGCATATGCTAAAGGAGCTCATGTGTTTGTTACGGGTGAGATGAAGTATCACGATGCCTGTGATGTTGAATCCATGGGAATGGCAGCCATAGTTGCCGGCCATTATGCTACCGAGTTTTTAATTGTGGATGAATTAATTCGTCGTTTACAAAAGGCTTTTGATGATTTACAATATGAAGTAGAGGTATTGAAAGCCCTTACTATGGCCGATCCTTATACCATTATAGGGGAATAGGCTGTGCTTATTCCTTTAATTTTTAATTAGGACCGATTTCGGGTAAGAGCCGGGTATTTTCAAATGAAAGGAGGATTGTTTGTGGGACAGCTCGATATACTTTGGGAATATCAGATTTTTGATATGAAAATGGATAAGTATAATCAAATGAGGAAGAACATTCCTTTACGATATAGATTGATTGAGCTCAGGGACTATCTTATGAAGCAGCAGGAACAGCTTATCAAATATAACGATGAAGCTGACAAGAAGAACAATACGCTAAACAGGATTAATCATGAATACGAAATCATAGCAAATACCTTTAAAGCCGACTATAATAAAATAGAAAATACCCAGGTGAAGACTTTAAAACAGCTGGATGAAATGCATAAAACCGCATTGGAGCTAAAAGAGAAACTGGCAAAGAAGGAGGAGGAGCTGGAGGCATTAATAAACGATGTGCAATCCCTATCCACTAAGCTTAATGAGATAAGGCGCAACATATTAAAGGCAAAAAAAGAGTATTCCGGCATTAAAAGTCAGTATGACCAGGAGGTTAAAAAGATACAAAAGGAATACCAAACCCTGAAAGCAAAAAGGGATGATTTGAGAAGCAAGCTTAGCGATTCACTTATAGCAAAATACAATAACCTCAAAAATAGCCGGAATACTGCTGTTGTTAAGATAGAGAACAACTGTTGCGGTGGTTGCAATATGGCCTTGGCTGCTTTGGTTCTAGAGAAGCTGAAGCAGGAAGGAAGCATTGTTGAATGCGAAAACTGCGGTCGGATTTTATATTCCGGAAGTAGCGATTAAGGCCTGGAAAACGAGTAAAAATATTCATTGCAGATTCCATTTGACACAGGACTGTACTCATGTTATTATGAATTGGCGAATATAAACGGAATGTGAGTAAGTCAGGCGATCGCGGCTGCATATATGATGCAGCTGAGGAAAGTCCGAGCTCCGCAGGGCAGGGTGCTGGGTAACACCCAGTGGAGGCGACTCCAAGGAAAGTGCAACAGAAAGATACCGCGGGCTGGCTGTTGGATGGCAGCAGGTGCTCGACCATTCGACAGCCGGAACGTAAGGGTGGAAAGGTGAGGTAAGAGCTCACCAGCGTCCAGGCGACTGGAACGGCTATGTAAACCCCACCTGGAGTAAGACCGAATAGGGGGCATTATGTGGTGGCCCGCCACGTCCCGGGTAGAGGTCGCATGAG
>LFSE01000046.1 GCA_001513075.1 Clostridiales bacterium DTU074
TTTCGAGCGTTAGCGAGAAAATACTACCCGACCTTGACACCGTATATAAAATGATATAATTGGGGAAGGAGTGTTGAGATGTATAATAAAGATGAAGACATGCAAACTGTCGGAACACCGAAGGAACCAATCAGTGACGGACAGTACATAGTGTTTGGTGTACATAATGAAAAAAGAGGTGTGTTGGCACTCCGGCTATCCTGTTCAAAAAACGGCGTCTGGCGGCTTCAAAGCACAGATACCTATGATACTTGTGGGGTTCACACATCTGATGGATTGCCTAAATTCTCAGAAAAAGGAGCCGCAGTAACATTAGCAAATGATCTGGGTGAAAAATGGGAAGATCCATGCTGTAATCTAGAGCTTTCCCAGATTGATAGTTGCTACGAAATAAAAACAGAACACGGCAGATGTGCTACGCTATCTTTAGACCCGTTCCGACTGAGTTTTAAGGGTGACAAAAATGTGGAGCGAACCGCAATAACTGATATATCGGCAGATGAACGTAGCATTACGCTATATGGTCCTCTTGCAGAAGATGAATATATATATGGGACAGGTCAACGCTTTAATAGGGTTAATCAACGAGGAAAAATCTGTACAATGATGGCAATTGATAAATGGTGCCAAACTGAAGGCAATAGCTATATGCCCATTCCTTTTATAATAAGTTCACGGGGCTATGGGCTGTTCATGGATCGTTTTGAGCTTTCCATATTTGATTTAGGAGGTCAAAAAGACGACCAGTGGTCAATCTCTATTCAAGGAGCACCTATTGACTTTCGAGTATTTATAGAAGATGATCCTAAAAAAATACTTGAAAGCTACGCTCAATTGACCGGTTTTTCACCGATGCCTGCAGATTGGTTATTCGGTATTTTCGTCTGCCGTCATGCACGGTTAAGAGAGCTGGCATCATACGAAAATGTAATGGAAGTAACACGTATGATGGAGAAACACGGATTTCCATGGGACGGTATAATTCTTGAGGGATGGCAGGCTTACGACACCAAGACCTATCCGGAATTGAAAAAAACGGTTGCTGCTTTGCATGCGATGGGTAAGAAAGTACTTGTTTACCAAGCATGTGGTAGAATCAGCCATACCAACAAGGAGGAAATACGTAAGTACTTTTTTGACGTGTTAGATGCAAAAAAAGAATATTTTGTTAAGACTAAAGATGGTGAAACACTTCTTCCTGAGACAAACTCATATAATCCAATGGACAATCCCGATGGCAGATATTCCGAATACGTTGATCTAACTAACCCGGAGGCATATGAATGGTGGTTTGGGAACGTTTGGAAAAAACTTGTTTGTGATATTGGTATTGATGGTGCGAAGATCGACTTTTGCGAACAGTTTCCTGAGCATATTGAGCTTATGTTTTATAATGGCAGGGAAACCCGTGGTGCACATCATTGGTATCCTACCCTTTTTAATGCCCTAATGTACCGGTTTTATAATGAAAACAGGCCGGAAGGCGGAATGTGCTTTTCACGTGGTGGAAGCATTGGAGCACAAAGATATCCTTTCTTATGGGCGGGAGATCAAAGACGTGAATGGGTATTTCTACGAGCTATTTTAAGGGCAATTCTAAGCAGTGGATTGTCAGGAGTTCCATTCATGAGCCATGATCTTGCCGGATATATGCCCGCAAATGATCCAGAGGCAAACCCAGAACCGAAAGTTTTCGTAAGAGGTACGCAATTTGGATGTTTTACTCTCAATATGCAAACCCATGGGACAGTAACAAGGCCTTACGAATTTGAGAAGGATATAAGGGAATTATATCGCATTTACAGTGAAGTCCATCAAGCTTTGCGTCCATACTTGGTAGAACAGAGTCGGATTGCATGTACAACCGGCCTACCACCTATACGTCATTTATTCTTATATGACCATACTGATCCCAGGACCTTTGATATTGAAGACCAATATATGCTGGGAGATGCCTTGCTGATAGCACCCGTTTTTGAAGATACAGAGAAGCGCGACGTATATCTTCCGCAGGGAGAGTGGCAGGAATTATTCAGTGGAGATATTTATACAGGACGACAAATGTTAAAAGATTATCCCTCCCCGTTTACCCGAATTCCCGTATTCTATAATAAAAATAATAAATCTGCATGTATAAGAGATGTACTGGGTAAAATCAAAGAGATAATAAAAGATTTATAATAAGAAAATGATGAATTTCTAAATGGCAGAGTAAAAAACTGATACTCAAACTATCTTTCTTCAATTGGGTACTTCGTCTGCATAAAATATTAACAAGAACGAGGGTGGTATAAATGCAGGCTAAAGCTAAGGCAACTTCTTTTTCGCAACGTAAAAGTAAGTTGATTAAGGATATAAAAAGGGATAAGCTTCTACTGACTATGCTCATTATACCATTGTTGTACTACGCAATATTCCATTATGGCCCCATGTATGGTGCACAGATAGCTTTTAAAGACTATAAATTTTTAAAGGGAATTTTCGGGAGCGAATGGGTCGGTTTAAAAAACTTTAAGATGATGTTTGAACAGCCGAGTTTTCTACAAGTTTTTCTGAATACTATAATAATAAGCACATATAAGTTAATATTTGGCTATCCTGCTCCAATAATATTTGCTTTAATTCTGAGTGAGGTTCATCACGTAAAATTTAAAAAAACAGTCCAGACTGTTACTTATCTGCCTCATTTTATATCATGGGTTATATTAGCAGGTATGTTTTTAACATTTCTATCTCCTTCCATCGGACCTATAAATCTATTAATTAAATCGTTGGGATTAAAGCCCATATTCTTTCTCGGAGATCCCAAGCTGTTTAGGGGAGTCTTAGTAGCAACAAGTGTATGGAAAGGTTTTGGTTGGGGATCCATTATATATTTAGCAGCTATAAGCGGAATTGATCCAGAATTATACGAAGCAGCCATTATTGATGGTGCAAATAGGTTTGATAGAATGCGCTATATAACCATTCCATCAATAGCTCCGGCAATATCCATAACGTTTATATTTGCAGTTGGCAGCATAATAAACGACGACTTCGATCAGATTTTCAATCTTTTGAACGATGCTGTATTGAGTGTTGGTGAAGTTATAAGCACATATACATATAGGAGAGGGCTTATTAGACATGAATATAGTTATTCTGCTGCAGTTGGCTTATTCAAGAATGTTATCAGTTTTGTATTAGTAATTATTACAAACTTCTTCACAAAGAAAATAAGCGATGGCGAATATGGTATTTGGTGATATTTAGAATAACAATGTTAGCAAGAGGGGAATAAATATGGGTAAAAAGAGAATGTATACGTTTGACTATATTAATTATTGTATACTTACATTGCTAATGATATCTACATTACTACCGTTTTTATATATAGTAATTGTTTCATTTATGAGAGATACAATGAATATAAGATTTCAAAGTATAAATATAAATAATTTGAGTATAGCAGCTTACAAGCGGGTTTTTGAATCAAAGTTTATTGTGTCGGGAGCCCGCATGTCGGTAATGAGGACCTTATTAGGAGTAGCATTTACGTTGTTTTGTACGATAATGACTGCATATCCTTTATCAAAAAAAAGATTACCTGGGAGACTGATTTATACATCAATAATGGTTTTCACAATGTTCTTCAGCGGAGGCTTGATACCAACATATATTCTAATAAAGAATTTAAAATTACTTGATACTATTTGGTCCTTAGTGTTACCCGGATTAATTTCAACCTATAATATGTTACTTATGCGAAATTTCTTTATGGCAATACCTGAGTCCTTAGAGGAATCAGCAAAACTTGATGGTGCAAATGACTTCATAATCTTGTTTAGAATAATATTACCCGTTTCAGTTCCTATTATTGCCACAGTAGCATTATGGACAGCAGTTGGGCATTGGAATGCCTGGTTTGATTGCATGATTTACATAACTGAAAGCAGTAAACTTGTTTTACAGGTGGTGTTAAGGAGAATAGTCCTGGAAGGATCTTTAGAGATGATGGAGTATGACAGCCCCGAAGGCGTGGCCTCAAATCTGGAGGCGATAAAATCTGCAACCGTTGTTGTGACAACCGTACCGATTATAATGGTGTATCCTTTTGTACAAAAGTATTTTATACAAGGAATAATGCTTGGATCTCTAAAAGGCTAATAACAATATTTCAGTATATTTTTAAGCAGCTGCTTTTGTGGTTCTATCCCATGTCAATATATTCTTTTCCAAATATTGTTTATTAAGAGTAATTATGAAAGGAGGGATGTGATTACGGGTTCAATGAAAAAATCGTGATAATATCTATAGTAATCATTAAATATTTTATATGAAACAATTAAGCTTTCAAAGGCTCAATATTATCTATTAAGTTCTGGCCTTGAAATTACTGAAACAGCTTTTGCATCGGGTTATTTGTTCAGCATGATCATAAATATAATTTATATTGTTCTAAATAGGTTAGCTTTCAGATATTTGTTTTTGAAAGCTGCCTATGTTAATAAAAATGACAAGGGGGTATCATAATGACTAAACTGCTTTCTAGAATTTTAATCATCATTATATGTGTGAGTCTGCTTTTAGTTGGCTGCTCTGGCACATCAAAAACCGAGAAAGAAGATGAAGTGCAACCGGTTGGAGGAAACGGGGAAAAGGAAGAAGAGGTCGAAGAAACGGGTGAAACACAATATGTAATAGAATGGTGCTTAAAACGGACAGATGCCCTTGTTGATGATCCTGAAATAGTAAAAATGATTGAAGAAAAACACAACGTAAAGATAAATGCATGGAATCTTGAACCTAATCAACAGTATGAACTGCTGGGAATTAAAATAGCAGCGGGTGAAATACCAGACGTATTTACTGTGAATGGTTATAATAATTATAGAAAATATGTTGATGAAGGCGTACTAATAGAACTAGATGAAGATATAGTAAAAGAATATGCGCCAAACGTATATGCTATATATATGGAGGAAAACCCTGACGCATTAAAATACTACAAGATCAATGGTAAATTATATGGTTTACCAGTTTATAGAGACCATTATATATATAACCGAACTCCTGTTGTTTGGAGGGGGGATTGGCTCAAAAACGTTGGTATAGAGAAAACTCCTGAAACTGTAGAAGAGTTTGAAGAAGCACTTTATAAATTTACTAACGATGATCCCGACATGAACGGAGAAAAGGATACCTATGGAATGTCTACAACCGGCATTGATTTATTCTGGGGTGCATTTGGCATACCCAAGGGTATATGGGATGAAAAAGACGGCAGGTTAGTGTATGGTTCGGTCCAGCCCGAGCTTAAGCAGGCATTAGAATATCTGGCAAAATGGTATAAAGACGGTGTAATAGATCCAGAATTCGTTACTGGCGAAAATGAAGGTGGATACTGGGCAATTACCCATGCTTTTATAAATGGTAAGATCGGTTTAACAGGGCATGGTGCATACTACCACTGGGTCACGCCCATGAAGGAAGGTCAAGTTGGAAGGCATAACTATCTAGAGCTTGAAAAGGTTAATCCTGAAGCTGCTAAACAGCTTGTAATTGGGATGCCTCCGAAGGGTCCTGATGGAAAAATGGGGGTAACACAAGAGCAAATAATCGAAGGTGGCGGTAACGGTACGGTGTTTACCATTAACCTGAAGGATGATCCTGGTAAGCTGAAAAAAATTCTACAGATATTCGATTGGGTACATGAAAACGAAGAAAACTATTTGAGTGCAAGATGGGGTATCAAAGAAGTACACTGGGAGCCTGATGAGGATAATGGTGTTAAATATATTGATGAAAACTTTAAGGCTGCAGCGCATGGCGGTAACACATTCTTCATACTTGTGGAACCGGTAAAGTTTATGAAAGCCGCACAAGGAGCTCAATTGGTAGAATTTGCTGAACATTACAACTTCAAAACGGGTGGAGTCCAAAACAAACTGCTTACCAGCTTGCCATCACAACCCCAATATGAAGCAGAATTGCAGAAGCTTGAAAGCGAAGCATTTAACGATATTATAACCGGAGTAAAGCCTGTCGACTATTTTGATGAGTTTATAGAGCAGTGGTATAAATTGGGTGGGCAGGTATTAGAAGAAGAAGCTAACGAATGGTATAGCTCATTTAAATAAAAGTATGAAAATAGCATCCGCATGAGCCTGTACGCTTTGGCTTTTGCGTAATTTGGATCCGCCGACCGGCGAATCATCCTTTCTATTAATTCGCTGGAGGCGGATCAGCTTTTTATTATTCAATACTCAGTAGTGTTCCGTAAAGTATTCTGGATGATTCTTCAAAAAGGCTGGTAATCTCCGTCCAAGCAAGGGAATTACCAAACATAATGCCTGTATATGCATATTCTATCTCACTAAAATCCGTGCAATAAGAAATCTAGCTATTGTCATCTGAAGGTTTATGGAAAATTTTGTAGGCTTTTTCATGAAGAAATTATTTACATACACTATTCATGCAAATAATTACCACACTTAAATAATATTTGATATGGCAACCATAAAAGGTTTAAGGATGGTTCAGACAAGAGGATTTGGTGTCAAATTTGGTGTCAGACGATAAATAAGGGGTTTAGTTTAAATACTAAACCCCTTGATATTACTGGTGCCGAAGGAGGGAGTCGAACCCTCACGGGAGGTGAACCCCACCGGATTTTGAGTCCGGCGCGTCTGCCAATTCCACCACTTCGGCATATCAAGTTATTGCAAATGATATGATACCATAGGTCAGAAAAAGTTTCAATACCCATTTTACAATTAGATAGTAAAATCTAATTGTCTAAATTGCAATGCTAAATGCAACACTTTTTTTGACTTTTGGTTTTGTTTTGTTTGCTTTCATACATGTCTGTGATATAATTATCTGATAAAGAAGTTTCTTTGTTTGGTTGATACATATAAATATAACATATTGAATTATTGTGCCTTTTTTATAGTCAAGTCCAAAATAGTGTGTAAATTGCCTCGGTTGTTAAACAGCAACCAGCCAGACAC
>LFSE01000120.1 GCA_001513075.1 Clostridiales bacterium DTU074
AGGACAATTTAATGTGCTGTTTTTTGATGATTTTGAGATGAAATAATTTGATTTTTCACACCTAAGGAAGCATGCTTCAAAGGGAAAGACGGCAGGGGAAGAGAGCAGATACAGGGAATCTTTTGTCGGGGAATTTTAAATGTGATACAAAATTCCCCGATTTGCTTTATTGACTTTTGAATTATCCGGGGATATAATCCAGACAACGGATACAGGATGTTTGAATCTTTTTGGTGGAGGGCTTGTTTCAAGGGGGGAACCGTATGAAGTTAGGAAGCAGGAGAGTACAGATGCTCCGGCAAAGGGCTTTGGATAAGATTGTGCCCGGGATAAGGAGCAAGGAAGGGCAATATCTGTGGTATAAGGGTTGGCTTGAAAACTATGAAGCTGAGGCAAATCTCATACGGCTGGCCAAAGCCAAAGCTTATGTCTTGAGGAATTCCACGCCTGTTATCGATGAAGGGGAATTAATTGTAGGCAAGCCATGTTACAGAGAGCTATCTCCGGCCGAGGAGGAAGAATGGAATTCTTTAAAGGATTTGGTTGGAAAGGCCTTGCCCAGAACCGGGGGCCAGGCATCCCATATGGCCATCGATTACGAGAAGCTTCTGTCGATCGGGATTGTGGGAATACAGGAGGAAATCCAGAATTATCGTTCAAAACTCGAACTGCATAAGCCGGAGGACATGGAAAAAGAGATCTTCTATAAGGCTTGTCTTGAAGCCTTGGAGGGTTTGCTTGCCTATTCGGAAAATTATGCCAATTATGTCAGGAAGCTGGCCGAAGCCTGTGATGATCCAAAGCGCAAGGCTGAATTATTGGAGATCTCCAGGATTTGCATGAAGGTGCCCAAATATCCTGCCGATACCTTTTATGAAGCTCTCCAGAGCATTCACTTTGTTACCTTTTCCCTGGAAGGTTTGTATCAGCTGGGCAGACCCGACCGGTATCTGATTGACTATTATAGAAGGGATATAGAATCGGGGATATTGACAAAGGAATTTGCCCAGGAGCTTATAGACTGCCTTTGCATATTGTTCAATGAATATGTGCCGAGAGGGCTGGCCGTTGGTTTTATGGTGGGAGGTACGGATGCCCGGGGAAGGGATGTTACAAATGAGCTGACCTATCATTTTATCGAGAGCATAGGCCACACCAGGATGATATATCCGGGAATAGGGCTGTGCTACAACAAGAATACCCCCCGGGATATTTTGATAAGAAGCTGTCAGCTGTTAGGGGAAGGTTTATCCCATCCCGCCCTGTTCAATGACGATACCATAGTTAAAGGCCTGAGACACTATGGGCTACCCCCGGAGGAAGCCTGCCAATACGTACACAGCACCTGTGTTGAGATCACCCCTGTGGCTTCATCGGCTGTCTGGGTCGCCAGTCCGTATATCAACCTGGTTAAGATATTGCTGGAACTGATGGAAATTGAATCTGAGGATGGAGATTGCCCGGAATTTGACGGAATGGATGGGCTGAAGAAAGCCTATAGGAATGCTTTGGTAGAAAAAATAAGAGTGGAGGTCCAGAATCAAAATCTGCTTCAGATGGAACGCTATCATTATGGTGGGGATCCCCTTGTCTCCTGTTTCGTCAATGATTGCCTGGCCAAGGGAAAGGACGTGGATCAAGGAGGAGCCAGATACAACTGGATAATGCCGTCCTTTGTTGGTTTGGCCAACCTGGTGGATTCCTTCATGGCCATAGATGAGCTGATATTCAAGCGAGGCAGGATAACTTTGTGCGAGTTTGCCCAAATTCTTAAGTATGATTATCAAGGCTATGAGGATCTGCGGATGGAGATATTGAACCGGCTTCCCAAATACGGAAATGATGAGGATATAGTTGATGGATTAGTGGGGGAGGTTACAGCTTGGATTCTAGAGGAGGTGGGTAAGTACACCACCTATAGGGGCGATAGGTTCATCCCCAGCCTCTTTTGCTGGATAATGCACGAACAGATGGGGAGCGTTACCCCTGCATCTCCCGATGGGAGAAAGAAAGGCTTTCCCTTGGGGGATGGCTCTGGCCCTGCCCAGGGCCGCGAGAAGAAGGGGCCGACCGCCTCCATCCTATCAAGTACCAAATGGGATCATTATCCCTTTATCGGCGGTATTGCCGTAAACATGAAGTTCGGTTCCAAATGGCTGAAGGGGGATGCTCTTGATAAGGTGCTTGATATGATCGAAACTTTTATGGAACGAGGAGGCTTCGAACTGCAGATCAATGTGGTTAACAGGGAAACCCTGCTCGAGGCTCAGAAGAAGCCGGAAGCCTACAAGGATCTGGTTGTGCGGATAGGTGGATATAGCGATTATTTCGTCCATCTATCCCCTGCAATGCAGGAGGAGATTATCTTAAGAACGGAACATGAAATATAGGATAAATTCTTGGTATCGCTGTTAATTCATGCTATTGACTTTTTGATCATGTGAGGTTATAATGACTAATAATATTTTAATGAGTTAAGGCACCCAGCCCCAAACTTGTTTATTGTGGTTTTGCCTTAACGTGGAGTGTTAGTTTCACGATAAAAAATTATAGTCTCATGCAATGATAAGGACGAGTAGATCGGAAACCGGTGACCAGAGAGGGAATGCCGTGGGCTGGAAGCATTCCTCATTAGGCCCGATTGAAGACCACCCTTTGAGCATGGCGGATGGCCCCGATAACGGCCGTTTTGAGGTGGATCCTTGAAAGGATCAATAAGGGTGGAACCGCGGGTATCCTCTCGTCCCTTCATCGGGCGAGAGGTTTTTTAATTTACTGATTATCTATAGAAAGGGTGAGTTGGGAATGGTGGAAGTAGTTTTGAAGGATGGATCCAAAAAGGAGTATCCCGAGGGAATATCCATATACGACATTGTCAGGGATATAAGTCAAGGTCTTCTAAGGAAGGCGCTGGCAGCTCAGGTGAACGGCAAGACCGTTGATCTTTCCTATAGAATTAATGAGGATTGCCGGCTGAATATATTGACTTTCGATGATGAGGCGGGAAGGAAGGCTTTCTGGCATACCTCATCCCATATTCTGGCGCAGGCGGTAAAGAGATTATATTCCGATGCCAGGCTGGCCATTGGACCTGCCGTGGATAACGGATTTTATTATGACTTTGATGTGGAGAGACCCTTTTCTCCCGAGGATTTACAGGCTATTGAACAGGAGATGCAAAGGATTATAAAGGAAGACCTGCAGTTGGAGCGGTTCGAACTTCCCAGAGAGGAAGCCATTGGTTTTATGAAGGAAATGGGGGAAAGCTATAAGGTAGAGCTTATCCAGGAGCTGCCCGATGACGCGGTGATATCATTTTACAGGCAGGGCGATTTTGTGGATCTCTGTGCCGGTCCCCACATTCCTTCAACCGGTCTGGTTAAGGCAGTAAAGCTGCTCAGCGTGGCCGGTGCTTACTGGCGGGGGGACGAGAAAAATAAGATGCTGCAGCGTATATATGGCGTATCCTTCCCGAAGAAGAGCATGCTGGATGAGCATCTGCAGCGCCTGGAAGAAGCCAAGAAGAGAGATCATAGGAAGCTGGGCAAGGAGCTTGATCTGTTCAGCCTCCACGAGGAAGGACCGGGATTTCCCTTTTTCCATCCGAAGGGGATGATAATCTACAATTTGCTTGTGGACCTCTGGAGGAAGGAACATGTAAAGAGAGGGTATCAGGAGATCAAAACTCCGATCATTTTAAATCGGGATCTCTGGGTCCGCTCCGGGCACTGGGATCATTACCGGGAAAATATGTATTTTACACAGATTGATGGCCAGGATTATGCGATTAAACCCATGAACTGTCCGGGAAGTATGATTCTCTACAAGCGAAAGATACACAGCTACAGGGAGTTGCCTCTTCGGGTCGGGGAACTGGGGATGGTCCATCGGCATGAACTGTCGGGCGTGTTGCACGGTCTGATGCGGGTACGGTATTTTACCCAGGATGATGCCCATATTTTCATGTTACCTGAACAGGTGGGAGACGAGATATTGGGCGTTATCGATCTGGTTGACCATTTTTATGGCATATTCGGCTTTAAGTACCGGGTTGAGCTGTCTACCAGACCCGAGAATTCCATGGGTTCCGACGAGGAATGGGAGATGGCTACCAGGGCTCTGGAAGACGCTTTGAAAGCCAAAGGACTAGAGTATAAGATCAATGAAGGTGATGGTGCTTTTTACGGACCTAAAATCGATTTCCATTTGGAAGACAGTATAGGCAGGACCTGGCAATGCGGCACCATTCAGCTCGATTTTCAGATGCCCGAGAGGTTTGACCTGACATATATCGGTCCTGATGGGGAAAAGCATCGGCCCGTTATGATCCATCGGGTTATCTTCGGCAGCATTGAGAGGTTTATCGGCATCCTTATTGAGCATTTTGCCGGAGCGTTTCCCACATGGCTGGCACCTGTTCAGGTGCGTATACTAACCGTTACCGACAGGGCCAATTCCTATGCTCTGGAACTGGCCAGGAAGTTTAGTGATGCCGATATAAGGGTCGAAACCGATTTGAGGAATGAAAAGATAGGCTATAAGATAAGGGAAGCCCAAACCGAAAAGATTCCCTACATGCTGGTGTTGGGCGATAAGGAGACGGAAAACCAAACGGTAGCCGTTCGGGCCCGTGGCAAGGGAGATCTGGGCGCCATGCCGGTAGATGAATTTTTGAACAGGATACTTGACGAAGTACGTACCAGGGCGATGTAATCGATAAATGCATAATATGTTGATGAGTATTATGCTAATCGCCTGGCGCAAAGGCTTAGAGATACAAAAAATTTTTTCAAAATATTTGACAAATTATAAGCCATTGTGGTAAACTATTTCCGCAAACAAGCAGAAGCTATCCACTTCTCACCTTCCGGCGCTGAGCCAGGAAGGTTAATAGGATTGATTTTAGGGCGTGGTATAAAATGAATAAAGAGTGGGTAGACGTTTGTGCCCACTCTTTTGTTTTAATAAATCCGGGGGTGAATAATTATCAGCAATAAAGAACTTTTAATCAACGATCAGATTAAGGACAGGGAAGTAAGGGTAATCAGCGAGAATGGAGAGCAGTTAGGTATTATGCCTATTCAGAAAGCTTTGGGACTGGCAGAGGAAAGGCAGCTGGATTTGGTCAGAATTGCTCCCAATGCCAAACCGCCTGTTTGTAAGATCATGGATTACGGGAAGTATATGTTCGAATTAAGCAAGAAGGAAAAAGAAGCTCGCAAAAACCAGAAAGTTATCAATATTAAGGAAGTGCGCCTGTCTGCCTCCATAGAGGAACATGATTTAGGTGTGAAGGCAAGAAACGCTGATAAATTCCTTAAAGCGGGTAACAAGGTAAAGGTCACCATTCGTTTCAGAGGCCGGGAAATGGCTCACAGTGAGATTGGATACGAAATTATGGAGAAGTTCATTTCCATGCTTTCAGTTGATGTAGTCGTAGAAAGAAAGCCCAGACTGGAAGGATGGAACATGATTATGATATTGGCTCCAAACAATTAGAGCAATGAGAGGAGGATTATACATGCCAAAGATTAAGACCCACAAAGGAGCAGCTAAGAGGTTTTGGCTGACCAAAAGTGGAAAAATTAAGCGGGCTAAGGCATACAAGAACCATATTCTTAATGAAAAGACATCAAAGCGCAAAAGAAGGCTGAGAAAAGGAGGCTATGTAAGCGCCGAAGATGCCCCAATGATAAAGAAAATGATTCCGTATAAATAATTAAATAATGCGACCTAAAAGGAGGTAGGATCATGGCTAGAGTTAAGAAAGCGATAAATGCAAGGAAAAAGCACAAAAAGATCCTTAAACTGGCTAAGGGATATTATGGCGCCAAAAGCAAACAATTTCGAGCTGCAAATCAGGCTGTGATGAAATCATTGACATATGCTTATGTTGGAAGAAAGTTGAAAAAAAGAGATTTCCGCAAGCTGTGGATCACGCGTATAAATGCGGCAGCAAGGCAAAATGGCTTGAGCTACAGCCGCTTTATTAACGGGTTGCGCCTGGCGGGAATCCAGATCGATAGAAAAATTCTTGCCGATATGGCCGTCAATGATCAGTCCGGCTTTGCCGAACTGGTTAACATAGCCAAAGATAAGCTGCAGGCTCAGGCTTAATGAAATATGACAAGAAAAAAGACCTCATGTTGAGGTCTTTGACTTTTTTTATGCCCAATACGCCGTTACCGGCAGGAACGGGGTATAAGAAGAACGGAAAACATGACATAAGATCAAGAGATGTGAGGAATTTTGGAGGAATACATTAGCAGTCCTAAAAACCCTTCGGTTAAGCGTATGAAGATGCTGCATAACAAAAAGTACAGGGATCTGTACGGCCAGTATTTGGCTGAAGGCCCTAAAATTGTAAAGGAAGCGCTGGTGAGCAATGATAACATCTGGCTCCTGGCGGTGTCAAAGAGTTTTCCCTGGGCCGGCTTTAAGGAGGAAGCCGGCATTGATATCAGTGCGCATCGGGTGCTCATTATGGATGATGGCTTGTTTAACTATGTCAGCGATGCCAGAACTCCTCAGGGGATCCTGGCGGTTATCAACAAACGGGAATATGTGCTTGACGACTTATTGAATCTGGATTCATTTTTTCTTACAATCCTGGATGAGATAAGGGATCCGGGAAATTTGGGTACCATCATAAGAACGGTGGATGCGGCCGGAGGAGATGGTGTTGTCTTAACCAAAGGGTGCGTGGATCCCTATAGTCCAAAAGTGGTAAGAGCGACAATGGGTTCTCTGTTCCGCGTACCAGTATATGAAGTGGATGATTGCACCGATCTTCTGGCTAAACTTTTGAAACAGGATGTCCATATATTGGTCAGCCATCTGGAAGGTTCCAATCTATATGACTGGCCCGGCGGGTATAAAAAGATTGCCCTGGTGATCGGCAACGAATCAAGGGGAGTGCGGGATGATATCCGGGATCTGGCATCCTATCTGGTTAAAATCCCGATATATGGCCGGGCTGAATCATTGAATGCTTCGGTTGCTGCAGGCATTTTGATATATGAAGTTGTGCGCAAGCGTGGATGAAATCCGCTGAAATTCCTTGAATCCCCGTAATAGGTATGATATAATTACCCTAACAAAACCCGGTAAAGGAGATGGAGCCGGTGAGGTTGGCGGACGTAGCGTGGAAGATCTTTGAAAAGACGGGTTCAATAAATGCCTATATGCTTTATCGTGAGCTGATAATGCTGTATTGATAAAGGCAATGAAGGAGAGGAGTATACCCGCTGACTTTATTCAGAGAGGGAATCGCCGGAGGCTGAAAGCGTTCCTATAAAGGGCAGGTAGAAGTTCGCTCCTGAGCTGTGGGCTGAAATGGTAGTAGGCCTTACCGGTTTTGACCGTTATCCTTGAACAAGGTTTCGTATTGAAACGAAGTTGGGTGGTACCACGCGGCTTACCAAGCCTTCGTCCCATGTTTGGACGAAGGCTTTTTTGATATATTTTGATATATTAGGATATAAAAGAGTATGATGAAAGGAGAGCAGTCGGATGCGAACCAAATTGGAACAAATCCGGAAGGAAGCTCAAGATGCGCTGGAAAAGCTTAATGTTCTCAATGAATTAGACAGTTTTAGAATTGAATTTCTTGGGAAGAAGGGCAAGCTGACCCAGATTTTGCGGGGAATGGGAAGTTTACCGCCTGAGGAGAGGCCGAAAATCGGACAGTTGGCCAATGAAATCAGAGCTTATCTGGAGCAGGAGATTGAACGAAAGACCCGTCAGTTGGAAGAGGCGGCACTTAATCAACGTTTGAAGGATGAGGCTATTGACGTGACCATGCCTGGTAAAAGGTATTACCGTGGAAAACTTCATCCCTTGAGTATAGTACTCAACGAGATAAAGGATATTTTTCTGGGCTTGGGATTTGAGATCGCCGAAGGCCCGGAGGTGGAATTGGATTACTACAATTTTGAAGCCCTCAATATACCCAAAAATCATCCTGCCCGGGATACACAGGATACTTTTTATATTACCGAAAACATACTGTTGCGCACTCATACCTCACCTACCCAGATTCGGGTAATGGAAAGACAAAAGCCTCCGATCAAGATTATTGTGCCTGGCAGGGTTTACCGTTCGGATGAGGTGGATGCCACTCATTCTCCCATTTTCCATCAGGTTGAAGGGTTGGTAATAGACAGAAATATAACCATGGGCGACCTGAAAGGTACTTTGGATGTTTTTGCCAAAGAGATGTTTGGCCCCAGGACCAGAACCCAGTTCAGACCTCACTATTTCCCGTTTACCGAACCCAGTGCCGAGATGGATGTCAGCTGTGCAAGCTGTGACGGCGTTGGCTGTCGGGTGTGTTCATATACCGGTTGGATAGAGATACTCGGAGCCGGGATGGTGCATCCGAAGGTGCTCATGTACGGCGGGATTGATCCGAATGAATACAGCGGTTTTGCCTTCGGAATGGGCCTTGATCGCATAACCAACCTAAAATACGGGATTGACGACATAAGGTTGTTGTTTGAAAATGATATACGCTTCTTGGAGCAGTTTTAAAGGAGGAGTATGATATGCTGGTACCGCTGAAATGGCTGAAAGAATACGTGAAGATTGACGTGTCTGCCGAGGAGCTGGCAAGACGAATGACCATGACGGGAACAAAGGTTGAGGGAATACACAGGAAGGGAGAGGGCATTAGCAATGTGGTGGTCGGCAGAATATTGAGTATCCAGCCTCACCCTAATGCGGATAAGCTGGTGGTATGCACAGTGGATGTAGGTACTGAGCAGTGCACACTTGTAACCGGTGCTCCCAATGTGGAGAAGGATCAGCTTGTTGCGGTAGCCCTGGATGGTGCCACCTTGCCTGGAGGGCATAGGATAAACAGGAGTACAATACGAGGGGTGGAATCCTGTGGAATGCTATGCTCGGGTGAGGAGTTGGAGCTTACCGATGAGGATTATCCTGGAGCAGAAGAATATGGAATTCTGGTTTTAAAGGAAGAATACCCCCTGGGGATGGATATAAGAGAGGCGCTGGGATTGGATGATGAGGTGATTGAATTTGAGATTACCTCCAACCGTCCTGACTGCTTGAGCATTATAGGCATTGCAAGGGAGGTTGCTGTTACGCTGAACAGCAATTTTAAACCGCTCAATATCGAAGTAAAGTCCGGAGTAGGGGATGTAAATACTGAAGCGACGGTGAAGGTCGATGCTCCGGATTTGTGCCCGAGATACTGTGCCCGGGTTGTAAAGGATGTAAGGATAGGTCCTTCCCCCCGCTGGATGCAGCAAAGGTTGGCAGCAGCAGGTGTCCGGCCTATAAATAACATTGTTGATATAACCAATTATGTCATGCTGGAGATGGGTCAGCCCATGCATGCCTTTGATTTGGATAAACTGGCGGGAAAAACCGTTGTGGTGCGCAGGGCGTACAAAGGTGAGAAGCTGATAACTTTGGATGATAAGGAGAGGTTGTTAAATGACAGCATGCTGGTTATTGCCGATGTAGAAAAGGCCATAGGTCTGGCCGGGGTAATGGGAGGCGCTAACACCGAAATCAGCAGCGAAACCCGTAATGTATTGTTGGAAAGCGCTAACTTTGACAGGGGATGTATACGTTTAACTGCAAAGGCCCTGGGGCTTCGGAGCGAGTCGTCCAGCAGATTTGAAAAAGGCCTTGATCCCCACAATGCAAGGGAGGCCATAGATCGGGCGGTGCAGCTTATTCAGGAACTGGAGGCCGGTACTGTGGTGGAAGGCGTAATCGACGTATGCAGCGCTTCGCTGGATGACAGAGTGCTGGATATACCGTATAAAAGGGTTAATGAACTTCTGGGATTGAACCTCTCACCGGAAGAAATGGCTGATATTTTGAAAAAACTGGAGTTTAAGGTGGAGGTAAGAGGAGATGTTCTAAGACTTGTGGTTCCTGCTTTCAGGCAGGACGTTGAAGGTGTTGCCGATATAGCTGAGGAAGTGGCACGGATATACGGATATGACAAGATACCCATGACTTTGATGGAGGGAACTGTTAGCAGGGGCAGGAAGACAAGGAGACAAAAGCTGACTGATATGGTCAAGGAGGTGTTGGTGGGAACCGGGCTATATGAGGCGGTTACCTATTCCTTTACCAGCCCAAGGGTTTACGAAACCATAGGTATTACCGACCCGCAGGACATACCCATGACCGTAAAAATTGCCAACCCTCTGGGAGAAGATCAGAGCATAATGCGTACAACTTTGATTCCCAGCATACTGGAAGTACTGTCGCGTAACCGCAATAGGGGGCTTCAGGAGTGTAGAATATTCGAGATTGGAACCGCCTTTTTGCCCAAAGCTTTGCCGTTGAAGGAGCTTCCAAACGAGATACGCACATTAACCATCGGTGAGTATGGTCCAGGTATGGATTACTATGATCTGAAAGGAAAGATTGAAACCCTGTTGAAATTCCTCGGGCTTCTGGCTGAGGCTGAATTTATGCCCCATGTTCATCCCGCATTTCATCCCGGGAGGACCGCCCTTTTAAAGATCGGTAATGTGGAAGCAGGTGTGATGGGGGAGATTCATCCCAGGATAGCCCAAAACTACCAGCTTGAAGAAAGAGTTATTGTTGCCGAACTGGATTTCGACAAACTGCTTGATCTTGCAAAGGAGCAGCGAAGATACAAACCTCTTCCCAAATATCCCGCCGTTACCCGGGATCTTGCCTTGGTGGTACAAAGGGATATTCTTGCCGGACAGGTGGAGAAATGCATACGGAAACTTGGGGGAGAGCTGTTGGAAGAGGTTGAACTGTTTGATGTCTATGTCGGAAGCCAAATTCCGGAAGGGTATAAGAGTCTAGCGTATACTTTGACCTACCGTGCCGCCGACAGGACGCTGACCGATGAAGAGGTTAATTTGTTGCACGGCAGCATTGTTAAAGGCTTGGAGGAGGCTTTAGGGGCCAAGCTGAGGTAGAGCACCTCCATATGGACCCCGGCTGTGGGGATAACACGTTTATCTATAATATAAATATAAATTATGGAGGGATTGTTTATGCGCTGGGAATATATGGTGCCAACGGATTTCAGAAAGGCGGTTGAGGAGACGGGTCTCTGTATTGTGCCGACCGGTTCGTTGGAGCGGCATGGGGAACATCTGCCCTTTGGGTGTGATATGATCATAAGCCATACGGTGGCATGCAAAGCTGCCGAGCTCGAACCAGCGGTAGTTTTTCCTCCCTATTTTATGATGCAGGTGCATGAAGCAGCCTGTTTTACGGGTACGGTAAATTTCCCCCAGGCCTTCGCCATACAGGCCTTCGACCTGCTCCTGAAATCAATTGCAGCAAACGGTTTTAAAAAGATTCTTGTGGTAAACGGTCATGGAGGGAACAACCACATGCTGGATTATTTTGCCATGAGCCGTTTGGATGAACCTACCGATTTTATATTCTATTATACCAATGTGGGGGAAGCCTTAACCGACGAGGAACGGAATAGAATAAAAGGCCTGTGGGAAACGGATTTTGGCGGCCATGCATGTGAGATGGAGACTTCCCTTTTTATGGCATGCTGCCCGGGCAAGGCAAAGTTGGAATACGCCCCCAGGCAGATGGTTAAACCATTAAGACGATTTAAACACCTGTGGGAAAATGGTGTTCATAATGCCCTGTGGTGGTATGCCGATTATCCGGAAAATGTGGTGGGCAATGCCAGCTATGCCAGCGAAGAAAAAGGTAGAATTGTGTTGGATATTTATGCAAGAGCATTGGCCCGCGCCATCAAGGTGGTAAAAGAAGACCAGGAGGCTCCCAGACTCCAGGCTGAATTTACCAAACTGGTACGGGAAAAGCAATTATAGCCACAAACACAATAATTCGACAAAATGCTTGTATAAATATGGGAGGTGTTATATAATAGAATAAAGCATATGCTGGTGATAGGAGTTGTGAGCCATGGTGCAAAAGAATATAACCGTGGTTAAGATTGCCGGTCGGGAATATACTATTAGAAGTGTGGAATCACAGGAATATATCCACAGGGTGGCTATTTATGTCAACAACAAAATCGAAGAGGTTGAAAAACGGCAGCCCAACCTTAGCACCCATATGGTTGTGATGCTGACTGCCATCAATTTAGCCGACGAAGTATTAAAGCTCAAAGATAAGGTGGAAAAACTTCAGAGAGAACTAAGTGCGGTTCATTCCCTTTTGGATGAAGACGATGATGTTTCGGTACCATCGAATGTATACGACGTATCCCGAAGAGCACAACGATGAATGCTCATATGAGAATTCACATATAACCCCCTCAAAAGCGGCCATTTGGCCGCTTTCTTGTGGTATGAAAAGGCTTGTATCGCTTATATCAACAAAAGATTATAATCGTGATATAATATAGGGTAAATCGAAATAAATGAGGGAACCGATATGAACGATAGGACTTTGCGAGTACTTGAGTACGATAAGATAATAAACATGTTGGCAGGTTATGCCGTTTCGGCCCCGGCTGCCGAGATGGCGCGCAATTTAAAGCCTTCTGTCGATAAGGATACGATTCTGAACTGGTTGAACCAATCGGCTGAAGCCCAGGCTGTAATTTCAAACCATGGTTCATCACCGGTAGGGGAATTTCCCGATATACGCCCATCCATGAAAAGGATTGGTATCGGAGCAAGCTTAAATGCCTCTGAACTCCTTGAAATAGGGCAGGTTCTTAGGATGTGCAGGCAGATTTGCAACATCTTTAAAGAGCGGGACCAGCGGTATAACCAGCAGACTCCGAATATTTATGCCCTTGTATGCCAGCTTAAACCCAATGATGAATTGATGGATGAGATATTCCGATGTATAGAGCCGGATGGGAATATCTCAGATAATGCCAGTCCGGAGCTTAACAGCATTCGCCGCAGCATACTGCGTATTCAGGATAAGATCAAGGATATTCTTAATAATATTATCCACTCCCCGAGTTACCATAAATACCTTCAGGAACCTATTATAACTATAAGGAGCGATAGATATGTGGTTCCGGTAAAACAGGAACATCGTGCCAATGTACCCGGGCTGATTCACGATCAGTCGGCCAGCGGCGCTACCCTGTTTATAGAGCCGATGCGGGTGGTAGAAGCAAATAACGAGCTGAGGGAGTGGTTATTAAAAGAAAAAAGGGAGATCGAGAGGATTTTGACGATGCTGTCCGAAAGGGTACGGCAGCAAAGTCAGGATATTTCCAATTCTTTTGAGATCCTGGTTCAGCTGGATTTTATATTTGCCAAGGGCAAGTTGGGATATGCGATGAAGGGGACAGTTCCCCAGCTGGTGGATGAACCAAAGATATCCATAATAAACGGCAGGCATCCCCTTATTAAACCCCAGGATGTGGTGCCAATAAGCCTGAATTTGGGGTACAATTTTAACACCCTTGTTATTACCGGGCCGAACACCGGGGGAAAGACGGTGACCTTAAAAACCGTTGGCTTATTTGTTCTGATGGCTCAGGCCGGCTTGTGTATTCCGGTCGAGCCGGGAACTGAAATCGGGCTGTTCAGACGGGTATTTGCCGATATCGGTGATGAACAGAGCATAGAACAGAATCTCAGCACATTTTCGTCCCATATGGTTAACATAGTGTCAATAGTAGACAGCGCTGATGAAGATTCACTTGTATTGCTTGATGAACTGGGAGCAGGAACCGATCCTACCGAGGGAGCGGCTTTGGCTATGGCAATACTTGATCATTTGCATCGTCTAGGTGCCAGGACCATTGCCACCACCCATTATAGCCAGCTTAAAGTATTTGCCTTGACCCGGGAGGGTATGGAGAATGCTTCTATGGAATTCGACGTGGATTCTCTGCAACCTACTTTCCATCTCCTTATCGGAGTTCCCGGGAAGAGCAACGCCTTTGAGATTTCCAGAAGACTCGGGCTTGGAGACCAACTGATTGAAAAAGCTAAGGCCTTTCTGAGCCAGGAGGAGATTCGGTTTGAAGATCTGATATCCGATATGGAATATAATCGGATAAAGGCCAGGGAAGAGCGGCAAAAGGCAAAGAAGTATCTGGAAAATATAGAGAAGTTGCAAAAGGAGTTGGAGCTTAAGGAGAACCGGCTGGAGTCGGAGCGACGTCAAATCCTTCAAAATGCGAGGGAAGAGGCAAGGAGGATACTGAGGCAGGCCAAGGCAGAGGCCGATGAGATTATCAGAGGCTTGAACAAATTGGCACGCATAACTGCTGAAAGGGAACGAAACAGGGAAATAGAAGCCCACCGAAGGAGGCTGAGGCTCAGGTTGGCGGAGTTGGATGAGCAGCTTTCCCATGAACCGAGCCAATCCCGGACGGGCTTACTTTCGCCTAAGGATGTTCGGCTGGGTGAAACGGTGTATGTCAGTACCTTGAGACAGAAAGGCCAGATTTTGACCCTTCCCGACGATAATGGAGAAGTTATGGTCCAGCTGGGAATTATGAAGTTGTCGGTCAAACTTTCCGATTTGAGAAGAGTCGGTGACGATGATGGCACAAATGATTTAAAAGCCTATGGGAAAAAACCTGCTCCCAGGCTTGAGAGCGTATCTGCTGAAATGGATTTGCGCGGGCAGACGGTTGATGAAGCGCTGCTTAATATTGACAAATACCTGGATGACGCTTTTTTATCGGGACTAAAAGAAATTACCTTAATTCATGGCAAGGGTACTGGAGTGTTAAGGGACGGGATACATCAATACCTGCGCCAGCATCCCCATGTCAATAGGTTCCGGCTGGGCAAATACGGTGAAGGCGAAAGTGGTGTAACCATAGTTGAACTGAAATAAGGTGGTTCTATGATACTTGTCAGCGCATGTTTGATCGGTATTAACTGTAAGTATAACGGAGGAAACAACTATAACCTTCAGGTGGCTGAACTGGTGAGGCAAGGCAAAGCTATACCCATATGCCCCGAACAATTGGGAGGTCTGCCCACGCCCAGGCTTCCTGCCGAAATAAAGGGAGGTTCTGCCAGGGATGTGTTGGAGGGCACGGCTGCTGTGGTCAGGATGGATGGTGTTGATGTTACTTCAAGCTATGTTAAGGGAGCTCTTGAGGTTTTAAAGCTTTGCAAGGATGTTGGTATCGAATTGGCCATTCTGAAAGCAAGAAGTCCTTCCTGCGGAAAAGGTGGTGTTTATGATGGTACCTTTTCTGGCAGGCTTGTTGATGGGGACGGGATTACCGCACATGTACTCATGGAAAACGGTATCAGGGTTATAACTGAATATGAATTAACAATACTTGACAAAGGTGGAGGAAAACTGCTTTAGTTGTAGAATATAAATATATGGAAAGTCTTTAATATTAACATTAATCTTAATATATAGGGGTGGATGCTATGGCTTATCTGCTGGGAATTGATATTGGAACTTCGGGAACGAAAACCGTGCTCTTTGATGAACGGGGAAACACCGTAGCCAGCGCTTTAGGGGAGTACCCCCTTTATCAGCCTCAAATTGGATGGGCTGAGCAAGAGCCAGAAGATTGGTGGAAGGCTACGGTGGACACCATCCGCCAGGTGTTGGCAAAAAGTGGTGTCAATCCGGCCGATATCAAGGGCATAGGCCTATCTGGGCAGATGCATGGGATGGTGTTGCTGGACAAGGACGGAAAGGTAATTCGCTCTTCCATCATCTGGTGTGATCAAAGAACCCAGGAGGAGTGCGATCAAATTACCGAAATCATTGGAAGGGACAGGCTCATTGAAATTACTGCAAACCCTGCTCTTACAGGCTTTACCGCCTCAAAGGTCATGTGGGTGAAAAATCATCAGCCGGAATACTTTGAAAGAATCAACAAAATACTATTGCCCAAGGATTACATACGATACAGGTTAACGGGGGAATTCGCAACTGAAGTGTCCGATGCAAGCGGCATGCAGTTTCTGGATGTTCCTAACCGAAGATGGAGTCACGAGATATTGGATAGGCTGGGCATAGAACGTCAATGGATGCCTGAGGTCTATGAATCTCAGGTAATCAGCGGCAAGGTGACCCAGCAGGCAGCCCAGATAACCGGTCTGATGCCCGGCACACCTGTTGTGGGTGGCGGTGGAGATCAGGCTGCCGGAGCCGTAGGAAACGGGATAGTCAAGTCGGGGGTGATCTCTTCAACCATCGGTACTTCCGGTGTTGTGTTTGCGCACATGGACGAGGTCAGCATAGACCCCCAGGGAAGGGTGCATACCTTCTGTCATGCGGTGCCCAATGCCTGGCATGTCATGGGAGTAACCCAGGGAGCCGGGTTATCTCTTCAATGGATGCGCAATAACTTCGGCGGCGCCGAACGGGAACTTGCCAAATTTCTTGATATAGATCCCTACGTTTTAATGGATGCACAGGCTGAAAAGGCGGCGCCCGGCTGTGAAGGGCTTATATATCTGCCCTACATGATGGGAGAACGAACTCCTCATCTGGATCCCTATGCAAGGGGCGTTTTCTTCGGTATATCAGCCAAACATGGAAGGAATGAAATGATTCGCGCTGTTATGGAAGGGGTTGCATATAGCTTAAGGGATTGTCTGGAAATTATAAAGTCTATGGGGGTTCCGGTTTCCGAGGTCCGCGCTTCGGGTGGCGGAGGTAAGAGCAAGTTATGGCGTCAGATGCAGGCCGATGTATTTAACAATCCCATCACTACCATAAATTCCACCGAAGGCCCTGCTCTGGGCGTGGCTTTGCTGGCCGGTGTGGGAGCGGGAATTTACAGCAGCGTTGCCGAAGCATGTGAAGTGGCCATAAAAACGGTAAGCGTTCAACAGCCTATTGTTGAGAATGTCAGGGTGTATGACAGATATTAC
Organism: Clostridiales bacterium DTU074; assembly: GCA_001513075.1. Taxonomy (GTDB): domain Bacteria; phylum Bacillota; class Clostridia; order Caldicoprobacterales; family Caldicoprobacteraceae; genus DTU074. The sequence goes on from LFSE01000120.1 coordinate 16,794, forward strand.
CAGGTATATAAAGAGCTGTATTATGCGCTAAAGGACAGCTATCTGAAGGTTGCCGAGATCGGGAGGGACTTGGGCAAAGAGGAAAGCTGACATGGGTTTTATAGAAAGATATTTTCCAAAGACCGATAATTTCCTGCTTGCAGGTATAAAACTGGCCCTCTTGGATCTGGTGTTTTTGACTGGAAGCGGTGTCATAGCCTTTGCTCTTTTCTCCTTGGTTGGTATGGTCAGGCGGGTGGGTATTCCCATCCCCCTGCCGGTGTGGCTGTTCTCCCTGTTCTTGGTGATACCCTATTATGTTTTTTGTTTCGAATACGGCAGAGCATATGGTTCAAGGAATAAAACCAGGCGTGTGTTTCGAGGTTTTTTAGTAGGTTTTCTGGGTCATACCCCAAATTTTGCATTGTTATTTGTATTGATACAGGGCGAATTCTATAAGTACTTCGATCCTCAGATTTGGAGAATAATATTTACCATGCTTGAAATGATCAGCATTGTCGCTCCAATTATGGTCGTTCTCGGAGCAACAGACAGAAAGCAAAAATAGGGGAAAATGGGCTGAAAGATAGGG
>LFSE01000050.1 GCA_001513075.1 Clostridiales bacterium DTU074
CTTGCTATCGACAGACAGTATATTATTGATCATGCCGCAAAGAACTTTGCTATTCCTGCTTATGCATGGGTTCCGCCGGGAATGCCCGATGTTGAAGAGGGTACCGATTTCAGAGAAGTTGGTGGAAACTATATAGGCGAAAACTTTGATCAAAACGTGGCAGAAGCCAAGAAGCTCATGGAAGAAGCCGGATTCCCCAATGGCGAAGGGTTCCCCGAACTGACTCTGTTATATAACGACGGAGCCGGGCATAAAGCCATTGCTGAAGCTGTACAGGACATGTGGAAAAACAATCTGGGTATCAACATTAAGCTGGACAGCCAGGAATGGGCAGTGTTCCAGGAAACCCGAAATCAGGGTAACTACGAAATTGCACGTCATGGCTGGATAGGCGATTATCTCGATCCCATGACCATGCTTGATATGTGGCACAGCAGCAGCGGTCAGAATGACGCCAGATGGAAGAACAGCGAATATGACAGCTTGATTGAGTTGGCCAAGAAATCCGGGGATCAGAAGGAAAGAATGGAGGCCATGCATAAGGCTGAAGAGATTATCATGACAGAGATGCCAATAATCCCCGTTTACTACTACACAGATACCTATCTAATAAATCCCGATATAGAAGGATTCGTCTATGATCCGCTAGGCTTCAAGGTATTCCTGTACGCAACAAAGAAACAATAAATGTGAAATTAAGAAAAGAGCCGAGAAATCGGCTCTTTTCTATTAACTCATATGTTTAGTAATAATTGTTTCTGCAGGCAAGATGCGGCATCCTCATCCAGTATAGCTGTAACATCCGGATGCAGTTGAAGCACGGATGCGGGAACGTCGGTGGTAACAGGGCCGTTGAAGGCCCTGCTTACTATCTCGGCTTTATCCTTTCCGGACGCTAAAAACAGGATCATTCGGGCATGCATTATGCTTTTTATACCCATTGAAAGGGCTTTGCGGGGCACTTCATCAGGTGAGCTGAAAAATCTTGAATTAGCCTGGATTGTGCGCGGTGCCAGATCAACAATATGGGAGACAGATTCAAAGGGGGTACCCGGTTCGTTAAACCCTATGTGCCCGTTGTGGCCGATACCCAGCACCTGCAGGTCAATTCCGCCGGCTTGGGTTATCTTTTGTTCGTAAACCTTGCATTCGTCCTCAAGAGATGGAGCCAGACCGTCCGGCAGGTGTACATTTTCCTTTTTAATGTTGATATGATCAAACAGATTATCGAACATAAATCTGTAGTAGCTGCAGGGATGCTCCTTGGGCAGTCCCACATATTCATCCAGATTGAAGGTTACTACGCCGGAGAAATCAATTACCCCGTCTCTGTTCATCTTTATCAGGTTTTGATATAAGCCTACAGGAGTGCTCCCAGTTGCAAGGCCTAATACGGTGTCAGGCTTCTTTTTTATTTGCCGTGCTACAATATCTGCTGCGGCCTGGCTCATCTCCTGGTAGGTTTTGCATACAATTATTTTCATTTGCTTTACACCTCTTTTTTTATTAATGAAATAATCGGCCTGCAGATTTGCCTTGTTAAACACAGCATCGGGCTGCCCCATGTTTTGGATTTAACGTCATCAATTTTTTAAAAAGCATTATTGGGGGAAACCCGAATATAATGCGGCAAACATTGTCGAAAATAGTATACCATAAAAATTTTACATATAAAAGGTAAAATACTGGAATTTATGGTATAATCACTGGAGATTGATCTATCTATAAGGAGGCTTTTCTATGGATTTGGATTTACTCATCGAATCGTACAGGAGTGACATGATACGTTCAGTCTGCCAGCTTATTGCCATACCAAGTGTTGAAGGCCCGGCAGAGCCGGGGATGCCCTTTGGCCCGAATGTGTATAAAGCCCTGGAATATATGCTACAGCTGGGGAAAGAAATGGGTTTCAGTACCAAAAACGTGGACGGCTATGCCGGGCATATTGAATTTGGCCAGGGCGATAGAATGATGGGGATACTAGTCCATTTGGATGTTGTTCCTCCTGGAGGTGGCTGGACTTATCCGCCTTTTGGAGCCGAAATTCATCATAACAGGATTTACGGACGGGGGTCAATAGACGATAAGGGGCCAGCTGTTGCGGCTCTATATGCCATGAAGGCAGTAAAGGAGGCGGGGTTGCCGATAGGTAAACGGGTAAGGCTTATATTGGGGACCGACGAAGAGAGCGGTTGGGAGGACTTAAGGCATTATTTCAAGCATGAACCCATGCCCGACTTTGGTGTCAGTCCCGATGGCAGATACCCGGTTATAAATGCGGAAAAAGGAATTTTGCATGTTGCATTGAAAAGGAAGTTTTCACAAAATAAAGTCAGCTCCATAGGGCTTTTGAAGATGACAGGCGGCCAGCGTCCCAATATGGTGCCTGACGAATGTAATTGTGTTTTTGATTCATCAATTAACAGGAATATCATGGCAGCCGGTATTGAGAGCCTTAAGAAAGCCACCGGATATGATTTTGAAATAGCTTCCGATGAAAGGGACAATTTGATCATTAAAGCCCTTGGAAAGCCTGCCCATGCAAGTGCTCCTGAGACGGGACGAAACGCCATAGGGCAGATGTTGGCGTACCTGGCAAGTCTGGGACTTGGTCAGAGCGAAATGGAACGTTTTATCCTGTTTCTTCACAATAGAGTGGGAATGGAGATTCAAGGTGAATCCATGGGTCTTGCCATGGAGGACAAGCTGTCGGGTAAGCTCACATTAAATCTGGGTATGATTAATGTGGACGGAGAATCAGGAGAGGCGGTTATTGATATCCGTTATCCCGTCAGTGTTGATAAGGAGCAGGTGCTGGCCAGAATAGAAGAGGTTGCCGCACAGGACGGGATTGAAGTAGATGTGTTGACTTATCAACCGCCGCTATACGTACCCGAAGATCACTTTTTAGTGCGGACCTTGATGGAGGTTTATGCCGGCTTGACGGGAAAAGCTGCATACACCGTTGCTATAGGCGGTGGGACCTATGCCAGAGCCATTGAGAATGCGGTAGCTTTTGGAGCGGTATTTCCGGGGAAGCCGGAATTGGCCCATCAGAAGGATGAATACATAGAAATTGAGGATTTAATACTCAATTGCAGAATATATGCCCATGCTATAGCCCGATTGGTATCCAGCCGTTAACCGTTATAATGACGCATTGACGGAATTACCCTACAATTCTATCACGCCAAATAACCCTCCAGATTGAGGAGGGCTATTTTTTTCTCAATGCCTGAGCTGAAGCCTCCCAGACGGCCGTCTGACGTAAGTACCCGGTGGCAAGGAATGATGATGGGAACTGGATTTGCGCCACATGCCTGCCCAACCGCGCGGAATGAGTTTGGACGGCCGATCCGGAGAGCTATGTCCTTGTAACTGGCTGTTTGGCCGTAGGGTATATCCCGTAAAGCATTCCATACCTGCAATTGAAATTTGGTGCCCTGAATATCAACAGGAACGGTGAAATTGTGTCTTCGGCCTCTGAAGTATTGGGTTAATTCTATAGCTGCAGGAAGTGTTAAGTCTATGGTGTAGGGGATGTTTTTCTTTATCAGTTCCTGAATCATGGTTTCCATAGAGAGAAAGAGAATCTGCCGAACCCCCTTCGATGAAGATACAATTGTAACGGGATATGCAAATCCATCCGCTTTTGAAAGGATATAATAATGATCGACCATATTGACCATCCTATCAAATATATTTATTTTGCATTGACCGGATAAAACCATTACTATATTATTTTAGATTCTTTGGCTTGTCAACAAAAGGCTGACAAAGGGCGGGCATTGAATACGACGGCAGCAAGGGCAAGACTAACATATCAACCAAACAGACTGACAAAGGGTGCATTATAATACGAAACTGCATTGAAAATTTGCCCAAAATTTAAAAAACCGCTTGCATTCCATGATTGTTTGTATTACAATATACGCAATATACTCGTAAAAATGGCGATGAAGGGATCAGTAGCCTTTTCACGCGGGTTGCAGAGAGCCGGTGGTTTTGCTGTGAACCGGTACCCGAGAACTGGTGAAGTCTCGTCCCGAAGCAGCTCGGTTGAAATAATAGTAGACCTTGACGGGATGTGCCCGTTATAGCACAGGGATATAAGCCGATATGGCCGTATCCTGATGAGGCCGTTGCTGCGAAGCAATGGCGAATATGGGTGGTACCACGAAAGTAACCTTTCGTCCCATTATTGGGGATGAAGGGTTTTTTCATATAATTATTCAAGTATTTGCGGCAGGGAGGCGAGAAAGCATGAAGATTACGGGAGCTCAAGCATTTGTGGAATGTTTAAGGGAACAGAAAGTGGATACAGTATTCGGGTTTCCGGGAGGAGCTGTTCTTTCCATTTATGACGCTCTGTATGATGCCAAGGATATTACTCACGTTTTAACTGCTCATGAACAGGGGGCGACCCACGCTGCGGATGGGTATGCCAGAGCAACCGGAAAGGTGGGCGTAGTGATTGTCACTTCAGGGCCGGGAGCTACCAACACCGTTACCGGCATAGCCACAGCTTATATGGATTCAGTGCCTATAGTGGTGTTTACCGGCCAGGTGGCGTCCTCGCTTTTGGGGAAAGATTCCTTTCAAGAAGTTGATATAACGGGTGTGACCGCACCAATTACAAAGCATAATTACATTGTCAAGGACGCTGCGCGTTTGCCCGATATTATAAGAAAAGCCTTTCAGATTGCCCGTACTGGAAGACCCGGACCGGTTTTGGTGGATATTCCAAAGGATGTACAGAACACAGTGATAGAATATCAACGGGAAGAAGTGAATACCGACTACGTTAGTGAGGATACTTTTCATCCCCATTTCTACACCAAAGCCCGTATTGAAAAAAGTGTACAGGAGGCTGCCGAGGCAATAAACAGGGCTGAGAAGCCGGTTATTTACGCGGGAGGCGGGGTAAACATATCCCGGGCAAATCGTGAGCTGGTTGCTTTTGCTGAAAAAATAAAGGCACCCGTTGCCTGTTCCCTGATGGGCATGGGCGCGTTTCCCAGCAACCATCCCTATTATATGGGTATGGTAGGTATGCACGGAACGCGATTTTCCAACTATGCCGTTTCCAACTGCGATTTGCTCATAGCCATAGGTGCCCGTTTCAGTGATCGGGTGGTAAGCAAAGTGGAAAAGTTTGCTCCCAACGCAACAATAATTCATATCGATATTGATCCGGCAGAGATCGGAAAGAATATTAGCACTCACATCCCGGTATGCGGTGACGTGAAGAAGATTTTACAGAAGCTGATTGATATGGTGGATGAAAAGAAACCAAACGGATGGAATAAGCAGATAGATGAATGGAAGAAAGCCCATCCGCTGAAACCCCGTTGCCCGAAGGGTGAATTGACCCCTCAATTTGTTATTGAAAAGCTTTATCAGCTTACAAAAGGAAAGGCCATTATCTGTACCGAGGTAGGCCAGAACCAGATGTGGGCTGCCCAATACTATAAATTCGATGAGCCCAGGACATTTATCTCCTCGGGCGGACTGGGGACAATGGGATATGGATTGGGGGCCGCTATTGGCGCTTGCATGGGTCGGCCCGATCGGAGGGTCATAAATGTGGCCGGGGATGGCAGTTTTATGATGAACTCAACCGAGCTGGCTACCGTATCAAGATACAATCTTCCCATTATTCAGCTTGTATTAAACAATCGGGCTCTGGGTATGGTTCGCCAGTGGCAAAGGCTGTTCTATAACGGCAGATTTTCATATACCTCTCTGGGGCCGGAAGTGGATTTCGTTAAATTAGCTGATGCATATGGAATCACCAGCTTCCGGATAAATTCAAACAGTGAGGTTGAGGATACTTTTAAAAAAGCCCTTGCTATGAATCAGCCCGTGCTCATAGAATGTATCATCCACCCCGATGAGATGGTGTATCCCATGGTTCCGCCCGGAGCGGCTATTGATGAGATTATCGATTGATCAGCCGCCTTGATTCTTTTGTTGATAAAAAGGAGAAAACCAGCTGCCAGTATTATCGGCTGGTTTTTTCTTGCCCGTCCACTTGCAGGTAATCGGCTTTTATGCATCCTCCTTTTCTGCAGGCACCACAGTTAGGACATTTGAGCCAGTAGCAGACGGGACAGGTAGTATCCGCCTGGCTATTGAGGCCGGCACCGCAGTTCCAGCATATATGTATATAAGGTGATATAACGGAATTGTGTACACAGTCCACTGCTTTGTTATCCATATATATGACACCCCAATAACCCGGACGATGTTCACATTTGTAACATATTACAGCTTTTTTTGAATTCTCTATGCGTACCAGTTGGCCGATTTTGATCGAGTTCATGGCTATCCCCACCTGTATATTTAATATTGGCACCCAGTAATACAACATATCAATTCATCCGATTGACCGGCTCAGTATAATGTATTTACAACCAGTATCAATTAGAACGCAGGACAATCCCCTATTACGTTATGGTAATTTATGAATAATGAAGGAATTATTAGTGGAATGTAGAATATATAAATTTGAATCGATAAATATCAATTGTTGAACATACATGCCTTTGTCGTTGATCCTGTTTGCTTAAGGTGGTTTGGCCCTCGTTTTTTTATATATACCATTCAAATCCTTTTGCTGGTTTAAAGATTTTTGCGAAGGACAATATAGTATAAAAGGTTGTGTAAATTATGAGTAAGCTGAGTCATTGTATAAAAATCATCATGCTGTTACAGACACATCAAATGATTACGTCCAAAGAAATTGCTAAAATTTTGAACATTACTCCCAGAAATGTCAAGGCATATATAGAATACTTGAAGCTGGCGGGTGTGCCCATTGAGGGCATGACGGGGAGAAAGGGCGGTTATTTCCTGGCGGATTCATTCTATTTTAAACCCCCAAACATAGATGATGTTGAATATTCCGCGCTGCTGTTAGCTGAAAAGCTGCTTATGCAAAATGTTGGTTTCCCCTTAAAAAATGAACTGAAGACAGCCATGGCAAAGATCAAATCTGTTATAGGCGATGTGGTAACAGATGAACTGCCCATTCCGGCTGATGAATTCGTGTTTTCCTTTGGAAAGGTGGATAAAAGAGACGGTCTAAGTAGGACGTTAACAATTGTTTGCATGGCCATAAAACAGAGAAAACGCCTCGAGATATTGTATTACACAGCATCCAAGGACGAGAGAAAACTCAGGCAGGTGGATCCGTATGCCGTTGTTCACCGGGAAGGTTCCTGGTATCTAATTGGTTTCTGCCATTTACGGAATCAGATTCGAACGTTTAAACTGGTAAGAATTGAACATATTGAAATTTTGAACACATCCTTTGTGTATCCGGCTGAATTTTCCATAAGCGACTATATGTCCAATATATTTAGCATTATACAGGGTGAAAAGTACAATGTGGAGATCCGCTTCTTCCATCCCGCCAGTATATGGGTCAGAGAAAAAACATGGCTTCCAACACAGCAGATTGAAGATCTGGGAGATGGTTCCATTCTTTTTAAAGCGACGGTTAAGGGTTTGATTGATATAAAGAGATGGGTCATGAGCTTTGGCAAACTGGCAGTGGTTCAAAAACCTAAAGAATTGGTAAAAAATATTCAGAACGAGCTGAAGGAACTGAACGATCTATACTTTTGAATGTCGGGGATTGTCAATTGAAAGATGAAAATAGGTTTTTTGAACTTACACCCTCTATTTTAACAGGAGGTACCTTCTTTTTTCAAAGCTCATTTTATTTCATTACAGGAATGTTCCCATAAAATATAGTTATCAATTATTAAAGGATTTTCTGTATTGGTATCGAATACTTTTATACATGCAATTGACTCGGTTTAGCAACCACTTAGCAACCACTGTTGACAGCTCGTTGTTATATTTTTTCTTAGTATCAGATAGATTTAATATTTTATAAAGATCATTGAAGAGAGGTGGAACGATTGAAAAAAACATTTGAAAATATCGCTTATGTGGGTACTTATACACATAAGCAATCCCAAGGCATATACAGCATGTATATGGATCCGGAGGCAGGCAGGATAGAAGTTGGGGATTTAGTTGCAAAAATTACAAATCCTTCATACATAGCAATAACAAAGGATAACAAGTATCTGTATTCGGTCATTGAAACGGAGGAGTTCAACGGTGAACCCGGCGGAGGCGTAGCTGCTTTTGCCATGGACAATACGACGGGCATGATTACCCCGATAAATACCAAATCATCATACGGTAAATTACCCTGCCACCTCCTTGTTGACAGTTCTAACAAATATCTTTATGTAGCCAATTACGGAGATGGAATGGTTTCAGCATATGAGCTCCGGGAAGATGGAGGCATAGGGCGTTTAATTGAAAATGTGAATAATGGCCGCTTCCGTACTGTCGACGATCAACTGCCTCATGCCCACTGCGTTTTATTTACGCCTGATAACAGGTATCTGTGTGCGGTGGACTTGGGAGTGGACAGGGTGATTGCATATGGCCTTAATGACGATGGGACTTTTAAAGATTTCGATAGCCATACGGTGGATGTAGATAGAGGATCTGGTCCAAGACACATGGTATTTCATCCAAACAGCAAATTTGCATATATAATCAACGAATTAAGTTCGGATATCGTGGTTGTAAGCTATTCCCACAGCGATGCCAGATTTGTACCGATACAAAAGATTTCTACCCTGCCCGATGACTTTTCCGGAAAGAATTATTGTGCCGCCATCTACGTGTCGAAAGACGGAAATTATCTATATGCGTCAAACCGTGGCCACAACAGCATAGCGATATATAATATAGATGAGTCAACGGGCAAACTTTCATTGGTTTCTTATACGCCCACCTTTGGAGAATTTCCCAGAGATTTTGCTATTCATCCGACAGGTGATTTTGTTGTGGTAGCCAACCAGAATACCAATAATATTGTCTTGTTTGCTGTGGATAGGAAGACCGGTAAACTGGAACTGATGGAGAATATAACAGGAATTGACAGTCCTGTATGTATCAAATTCCCAAACGTATAAATATCACCGGGGCATATTGCTTGCAGTGAAGAAGCCCGGTTTAAAGTTTATTCTAAAATAGAATAGTGATGTATGAAACAGGGATGTGCCGGTGAGCAACATCCCGTTTTTTGAAGGATTAATAATTATATCGGCAACAACACCAGGAACGCTGCATACAACATGTACACGAGGATATAGATTAACGTTGTAACGGATGTCACCTTCATTTGTTCCGGCTCCAATGAACGCTGGAATTGCTTAAAAAACGTTGGGAATGCATACAATAGATGGCTCATCCTGCGCAATATAGGAAAGGGGCGCTAAAATGCTCATAGATTTATCCGATAGAGTTGCTATTGTTACGGGTGCTGCAAGGAATATCGGCGCTGCCGTTGCCAGACAATTGGCCGGCTGTGGGGCAAAGGTGGTTATAGCGGATATTGATTCTGTAAACGGTAAATCCGTTGCGGAATCGATTATAAACCAGGGAGGAAATGCATACTTTTACAAGGTAGATTTAAATGAAGAAGAACAGATTAGGGATATGGTGGCGACTACTTTGAAAGTCTATAATGGGCTTGATATTCTGATTAACAACGCTCATTATGAAGTGATTGGATCCGTGCTTGACATAACGGCAGACGATTGGGATAGAAGTTTTGCGGTTCTTCTGCGGGCTATGTTTCTTACTTCAAAATATGCAATACCTCATATGATTGAGTCGGGTGGCGGGAGCATTGTAAACTTCAGCTCATTATACGGCAAAAATCCGATTTCGAATTATGTTACATATACGACTGCAAAGGCTGCAGTAATTCAATTGAGCAGACAAATGGCAATTGATTATGGCAGATACAATATTAGGGTAAATACATTGATACCGGGTGGGATCAGCGCTAACCCGATCGACAATGATGAAGCAGCAAAAATATTCCCCCTGCGGCGTAGGGGTCAATCAAAGGAAATAGCTTATGTCGTGTGCTTTCTTGTTTCTGATTATGCAACCCTTATTAATGGAGCGGAAATAGTTGTTGACGGAGGAGAAGGTTTGCCTCATATGGCAGAAGTCCATAAAAGAATTAAAGAATTAATAAAAGACGGAGAACTGGATATAGAGCGGCTCTGAAAATAACTCGTAAAAAAATCAAAAATTGTTTTTTGCCCTATCAAAGTGAAATCCAATGCTTAGTGAGTATATCGACAAAGAATATTGATGATGACAATGAGTCGACAAAAAGAGGGGGTTAACGGTGTGGATAATAATACAAGGTATGATTTGCTAATAAAAAACGGGCATGTAATTGATCCGGCGAACAAAATAAACGGAAAAATGGATGTAGCAGTCAAGGACGGAATAATTGCTTGTGTTGCGCAGCAAATTGACAGCCGACTGGCTGTAAAAGTTGTCGATGTAAAAGGGTATTATGTGATTCCGGGGCTTGTCGACATACATACCCATGTATACCCGATTTTCCCCTACCAAGGGCTGGCCGGCATAAATGCGGACGATCATTTGCTCAAAGCTGGATGTACCACTGCGGTTGATGCAGGTTCGGTTGGCTGGCGGGATTTTCTGTATTTCAAGGAAAGGGTTATAGATACTTCCGTTTGCCGAATACTTGCATTTTTGAATGTTTGTGCTCAAGGTATGCTGGATAACGAGTCGGAACAGTATTGTAAAAATATGCACCCCGAGATCGTGGCGTCGGTTGTCAAGGCTTTCCCCGAATATTTGGTAGGTGTTAAGTCGGCCCATTACCGTCCCGGAGGCAGGGGGGGATATGACGATGAGAATCCTCCATGGGGGTCCGTTGATAAGGCATTGGAGGCCGGAGAGCTCTCCGGAACGCCGTGTATGATCGACTTTGGTGTTTGTTTGGAATATTCTCCGTATGATGAGTTTGTAACCAAAAAACTGCGTCCCGGCGATATACATACCCATGTATTTGCTCAACAATTCCCGACGATTGATGAAAACGGCAAGGTATACGATTATATGTGGGAAGCAAGGGAAAGAGGGGTACTGTTTGATGTAGGCCATGGTGCCGGCAGTTTTTGGTTCCGCAACGGGGTGCGAGCTTTACGTAATGGATTCCCGCCTGATACAATTTCAACCGATTTGCACACCGGAAGCATTCGAGGTGCAGTATTGAGCATGCTGCATACTATGGGGAAGTTTCTTAACATGGGAATGCCCCTTGAAGAAGTGGTTGCACGTTCCACCTATATCCCGGCAAAAGTCATAAACCGGCCGGATCTCGGGACATTATCGGTGGGCAGCTGTGCGGATATTGCAGTCATTTCTGAGATTCTCGGGGATTTTGACTATATTGACAATGGTAACGCTAAAATAAAGGGCAAGAGCAAGCTCGATTGTAGAATGACAATCCGAGAGGGGAAAATTGTATTCGATGGTTACGGCATGTCAATGCCATTATGGGAGGATGCGCCTAGGGATACATACTGGAGACCCCACTCCTGGCAAGGCTTCGATAATTATTAACTTCTTGCCATCGCTTCTGCCGGTTATAGCTGATTCGTGTTTCGATAGCTACATAACAAAGAAGGGAGTATACAATCAATTATGAATATTTATGATCAATTGGACGTAAAACGCTATATTAACGGTGCGGCCACATTGACAGTCATAGGAGGTTCGATTATGCCGCCGCAGGTTATGGAAGCCATGCGGGAAGCCTCTCAAAGCTTTGTCTCCATAGTAGAGCTGCAGCATAAGGCGGGTGCGCAAATTGCAAAATGGACAAACAATGAGGCAGCTATGGTATCCAACGGTGCAGCATCGGGAATTCTATTGGCCACTGCAGTCTGTATTGCAGGAGATGAGCCTGAAAAGAAAGCTGCCCTGCCTTTTACCGAGGGAATGCCAAACGAAGTTTTGGTGTACGGTCCGGACAAATGTGCATACGATTATGCAGTGCGTCTGGCCGGTGGCAAATTGGTGGAATACGGTTCGCCCGAAGGTGCAACCTGTGAAGAACTGGAGGCTGCTATAACGGATAAGACCGTTGCCGTTATGATATTTTATTTTGAGCACCGAATGGGCAGGCAACTTCCGGTGAAGAAGGTTGTAGAAATTGCTCATAGGCATAATATTCCCGTTATTGTAGATGCTGCGGCCCAATTACCCCCGAGAGAAAATCTGTGGAGGTTTACACGCGACTGGGGAGCGGATCTGGCTATTTTTAGCGGTGGCAAGGGTTTATGCGGTCCCCAGAGCAGCGGGCTGGTTGTTGGGAAAAAAGAATATATTGATCGCATGATCTCATTTGCCTGTCCCAACGGGGGGATCGGAAGACCTATGAAGGTTGGAAAGGAAGAAATAATTGGCTTGATGACCGCTGTTAAGTTGTATATGGAAAAGGATATGGAAGCAGAGATGGCGGACTGGGAGGCGCAGGTACAGGCTGTTGTGGAAGCCTTTGCAAATGAAAGTGCTATCAATGTGGTTCGGGATTTTCCAAGTGAAGCCGGCCAGCCCATGCCAAGAGCGAAAATTACGCTTGTTGAAGGGGCATTAAATGCAAATATAAAGCAGGTAGACGAGTCCCTGAAGGAGGGAAATCCGGGTATTTATCTTGGTTTGGAAGCTGATGCATTGTATGTTAACCCTCAAACGTTGCAGCCGGGAGATATAGAAATTATTATCGATAGATTGAGAGAAGTTATTGACAAATTCAGAAAATAATCGATCTGGTGAACGCCGCCGGCGTTTATCGGGCTTTAAATAAGGTCTTTATACCGCTTATACTCAGCGTATAAGCGATCTATAAATAGTTTAGTTATACTAAAAATAATAAAAAAAAGGAGGTATTCCAATGCATGCGGAAAAGATACTCAAGGAAATGGGAATTGAGTTGAAGCCTGTTAATCGTCATGGTAAAAGCGTTGTACCAATCCGAAGATACAAGGATCTCCTGTATGTATCCGGACATGGGCCTGTGGATGAGAATGGGGAACCTTTGATGCAGGGATGTGTGGGTATAGATTTGAGCGAGGAGGAAGGCTATGAGGCAGCACGTCTTTGCGCTATAAGTATGTTGCGTACCATAAAGGATTATCTGGGAGATTTGGACAGAGTTGAAGAATGGATAAAGGTCCTTGGACTGGTAAACTCAGGCGGTGATTTCTGGGGAATGCCCAAGGTGATGAATGGTTTTTCAGATTTGATTGTGAAGGTTTTTGGACAGCGCGGCCGACATGCCCGTTCTGCTATGGGGGCGGCCAATCATGAATTATCTTATCCTGTGATAGTGGATGCAATTATCCGTATACGCAATTGATGTTATATCGTTTATTCTTTATGCAGACTGGAAGGCAAAGAGTCCGATTCAGTTGACGGCAGATTGAAAAGGTATATGACAATAAAAAGAAAGGAGTGCAAACGAACTGTATGGATATTGATAAAAAACAAATTGAACTTACGGCCAGGGACATTGATATTCCCTATGTGGACTATACGGGTAGGTGTCTTGTTGCCGCCCGGGAGTGGAATGGTTTTGTCTATGTTTCCGGCACGGCATGTGAGGATCAAATCGATGGACACCCCATTTGGACGGGAGCAATAGGAAGGGAAGTGACATTTGAGGAGGCGTATAAAGCTGCTCAGTGGTGTGGTCTTATTCAGCTCAGCATAATAAGAAATAATTATGGCTTGGACAGGGTTGATTCGGTTGTGCGGGCTTTTGGTCTTTTGCAGGTTGCCGATGATTTCTATGATTTGGACAGGGCTTTTGACGGGTATTCCGATGTGATGTATGCAGCTTTTGGTGAGCGGGGGCGCCATGTCAGGACCATTATGGGCACGCGAAACCTTCCCAATCACCTGGTATCGATTGAAGTGGAGACCATTTTTAAGTTAAAGCCGTAATTGGGGCTTGATATTGAAAAAATTTTGTAAATGTGGAGGGGAATATGAGTACAGCAGAAGAAAGATTAAAGAAAGTTGGACTTTCGTTTCCACCTCAGAAGATGAAAGGGCAGGGGTCAACACCATACAAAATTGTTGATGATCTGCTTTTTATCGGTGGAGTTGCTCCTTATGACGATAATGGAAAACTGGCTTTTAAAGGCAGAGTTGGTTCGGATCTTACGATAGATGAGGGTTATCAGGCTGCAAGACTGGTAGGTTTGAATATGCTTCGGTTTATACGCGATGCGTTGGGCGATTTGGACAAGGTGGATTATATTGTCAAGGTTACGGCAATGGTAAGCGGTATTAAGGGTTTTTCTGAAATTTATAGGGTAGCGGGTGGTTTTTCGGATCTAATGACAGAGGTGTTTGGCGAACGGGGTATGCATGCGCGTATGGCCGTAGGCGCATCGACTTTGAATGACAATGCTCCGATTATTTGCGATGCAATAATCAAGATCCGTGATTAACAGAGCCTTTAGGCAGGCTGACCATAAGGCAGTAATGCATCCCAAGGTAGCGATGCACCCAGCAAAAAGGATGCTTGCATATGCACAAGCATCCTTTTTGCGGAGGAAGAGAGTATTATCAGCAAAACTTAAAAAAGAGGAAACTCTGTCATGGACGATATTATTCTTGATCAAGCAGCCTCTTCTCTCCCGTTATCTCCTGTATGGGTTTAATGTCCTGGGTTACTTCAAGAACCCCGAGGAAATCCCCGTTATTGTCCCGAACGGCAAAGTAGCGTATAAATACGTATTTATCGCCCATCCTGATCCAGAAGTCCTCATGATCTTTCTTGCCAGATTTGAGGTTTTCCACTATCTTTTGGACAATGTGTACGCTGGTCGGAGGATGACAGTTTTCAACCCGCCTGCCGATGATGGTTTTAGGTCGGGCAAATATTCTCTCCTTTCCCTGGGAAAAATATTTCACAATGCCTTCCTTATCTACAAAGGTGATGTCTATCGGCAAGGTGTTGAATATGGCGTTTATTTCCCTCGGGGAGAGAATGCCGGCATCGAACTGGACGTATTCATTTGTGCCGGAAGGATGTTCCCCCTGTGCTTGAGCTTTTTGCTCTATATTTACGCGGACCGGCTGCCAATTTCCCGCCGGTTGGGTTAGCGTATAGCCGAATTCATCGCTGGCTTGTTCTATTTTAATCCATTCATCTTCGCTTAATGTATCCAGCACCATCGGGAATAATATATTTTCTTCCTTGAAGATCATTTCTTCTGCTTTGTTGATTGCCTCGTTTGCCTTTGCAATTACCTGTTCCTTATTGCCGGTATAATTTGCGAGAAGGGCTCTGACTTCTTTTATGGAATCTCTTATTTCATCGTCTACTCCCCACATTACCTTTGGCGGTGCGGTGATGCCGTACTTCTCCATAAAGGGAAACAGCAGATGTTCCTTACGCGAATAATGCTTGTCAATCTCCCATAGCAAGGCAAAATCGTCATTTAAATTTCTGATGTTTTCGGGGTTATCCGAGGTTTCAAAACTTTTTAGATGCGGTTTTATGCGCTGTTCGATCAGTTTTTGAATCTCTTGGTTTTCCAGTTTAAATGTGTGGATGGGGTGACCAGGCGTTTCTTCTGGCTTTTGCGGTCTGTGAATTTCTTCTATGGAACCCTTGAAAACTGCCGCATGTACGTCGCACAGCCTTTGTATTTCCTCCACCGGCATGCCTTCTTTTATAAGGGTTTGCTCTATTTCGGCAATCTCCTGAACTGAAACCCCTTTGATAAGCTCTTCAAAGCGAGGTTTGACCTCATCGACGCTTTTCCCCTCGTGAAGCTCTTTAATAAGCTCTTTTAACACCTTTTTCCTGTACTCACGATTATTGATGAACTCACTCACAAAAACTCCTCCTTAGCGGTTATTTTGACTCGTCTGATGGATCTTAGGTTCGGTTGATTCTCTGGTCAAATCTATTCCATACGGTTAACACTGGATATTATATGCAGTCAATTGGTTTGTATTAATGTTAACGTCCTAAAAATATTATAACCCTTAAAACGGATACAAAAACTGTTATTTTGCAGGATAAAATATTTAAAGTGGAATATGGGGTGAATTAAGCTGCCATGAAAAAATAAGCAGGATTGCCTCCTGCTTATGTGATATATTGTAATATTATTGAAGGGGAGATTATCGTTTTCCGTTAAATGCTCAGCTTATTTACGATTTTGTTGAAATTCAATACTTCAGGCCGTATTCTTCAGGGATCCATTTGGTCAGATCGGTTTCTTTCTGGATTTGGTGCCAGAACTCCTCTTCATCGTCGGGTATGGTTTCGATCTGGGCTGCTATGATATCAAGCCATCTTGCCTCCCTGGGAGGAATTGTGAGTTCACCTTTTTCAACGCCCCGCTTTATGACTTCAACGGCAAGGGCCGCTGCCTTTTTGGTTGCTGCAAAGGCATCTTTTTCTTTTACCAGCTGCCGGCTAATCTCCAGAACAATATCCGGCCGCAGTACATAGGCCTGAGGATCAAGTTTAGCATCGGAGCTGGCCAGCCAATCACGCATCTTTAAGGCGTAACTGGGCCCGTCGGCTGCTACTTGATTCATCAAACGGCAGTCGTAAATAAGCTGTTCGGTATAAACAACGGGAGCGGGAGCGCTTAACAGCTTTATGTTCTGGACCGATTCATTGCTCCAGCAGTCGCAGACACATGCCGCTATATTGCCTAGCGCGCTCAAGTGGGCACACGCCGCCGTCTTACCCTCCATGGAAATGGGCACACCTGCTATTGCCTTCATGTAAGGCCCTTCATATCCGCAATCTTTATCAGGTCCGACGGCTCCCATTTCGAAGGCTGCCAGGCTTCTGGGCACGGTTGCCACCCGGTCAACCGCAGCAAAGACTCTGGGTATCATTCCCTGTTCGGCCAGTGCAAGAGCGGTGTTAGCAAAGCCGCAGGCCGTATCGCCTCCTGCTATGGTGCCCGTCTCTTCGGCTATTTTTACAATATTGGACCAAAGAAATCTCATATCCCTTACACCTAATACTCCAAGGGCAAAAACAACTTTTCGTATATCACAGTTGATCAGGGCCTCGTCGTGCAGTTCCTTCCCGCCTGTGGACTCAATTGCGAGAATATCCGCTCCTGCTTCCGCACATGCCCGAAAGATTTTCAGCATGCTTTCCAGAAATTGGCCGCTTCTCATCAAGGATGGGCGTACCATTTCGCGGATATCATTTGGAGTACACCTTAACAGGCTTTTAAGGCCGTATTTTTCCTGATACTCTTTCATGTTATCCAACAGAATTTTATTGATTTCGATTCCCCACTCAGGTATCCTGGTGGTTTCGGGAAGCAGCTCTACTTCCACAATGATTCCCGAGGCGTAGAGATCCCTTGCCCGCTTAAGTATTCCCTGGATCATCTCTGTATATTGCCTGTATACTTCTGTAATGGTGTCCGGCTGGATTTTCATTGGCGGCAGGGTCATGTTGATTTCGGGGTAAATGGTGCCCCCTCCTATTACCATTCCATTTTTGGCCGTAACCGGCTTAGGGGCAATTCCGTAAACAAAATCTTCTTGGTTTTCAACGGCTAACTTATTAAAGGTTCTGATGGGCTTATAATCCATTTCCTTTCCTCCTTCCAATATATTTGTGAACCGATAAAAAAATCGCTCTGTGTTTGGAGTACATGATTTCTCCCGGTTTAATACAAGTCTGTATCTATACCATTTTGAGATGTGTTCTGCATTTGTGAGTTTTTGGCTTCAGATGCGCAAGATTGATGTATTGAGTGTCCTGTGAATTACAGGATGCGTTGAATGCTTGAACGGTTTTTCAGCAGAACGGGATCCATCATCTTTTTGGTGGATAAAGGACCTGTTGTTGCAAAACACTCATTTCCATACTCCCCTTATATATACAACGACTGATTTTTGTGTTTTTATTATATGATAAAGGTTTGGATAGAACAATGGGGATGATGTGGGTTGAGCAAAATAATCTTTATGTTCTCAAGAATGAACAAAAAAGCCCGTGTCGTGAAGACATAGGCCTTTTTTGAAGGATGAGTTGTAAAATCTTGCGATAGAGGATATCCTGTTATATTCAACTCGTTAATATATGCTCTTTTAAACGCAATAATAAAACGGTATCTTCCGTATTTTATTGTTCTTCATAAAGGGAATAGCTGAACATATGGCCTGCCAGAGCTTTTTCCAGCTTTGCTTTGTCCTTTGCATCGTTTTCGCTTATAGGAATGTCTCCGGGCATCAGATTGGCAAATTGGATCATACCGCGGTTCGGCTCAAATGTCCGTTCTTCTATATATGTGTTCTGAAAATAGCCCGGTACACCCCGAACGGTATAGGTTACCTTAATTTTTCCCGTAACTGGATCAAATTCCTTTATTTCTGCGGTCAGCTTGTATTCCTTACCCTCTATCCTGGTACTATGGCTCCAGGTTTTTCCTTGTTCAAAAGGGGTTTTGAGGATAACCACATTGTGGAGCTTCGAGTTTACTTCAGGCGGATCAAAGCGCGTGCTGGACATAACCCTTTCGGTAACCGTGCCCTTAATATAATCAATATAGTATCTTACGGTAAATTTATCCTCGATACCGGAACCGTCCTGGTATACGCCGTTGAATTCATATATAGCATCATTCGAGGTGCTGGATATCCTTTTCAGCGCTCCTTTATGACCGTATTCAGCGAAACCCGTATATATGAGTTGTTTTTCCACCTCCGGTAGGTAGTTGTTTATCTCAAGCCTGTTTTTAAAACCGGTTCCCGGATAATAGATATAGTACCCCATGGTGAAATTGCCTTCTTTGTCCATATACAGCTTCTCATATGAAAGAACGCCCACCCGTTCCTTTATTTCTCTTTTTTCGTAGTAGTCGCTTGCCGTATCCTTATACAATACGGTATAAATCTTCTGGCCGTTTTCTTCTCGAACGTCGGTAATGGTGGATTTTAAGGTTATTTCCTTTCCGGCAGCATCTTTAGTCTTTTGCGTCCAGCTCGTTCCTTTTTTTAGAGGAGTCCTGATAAGTTCCAAATTCCTAAATGCCGTATCCATCAGAGCGGTGCCCGTTGTGTTCTGCAAAAGTACTCCCGGCTTTGCTGTGTAAGTTATGGTAAAGGATAAATCACGGTTGGATTCACCGCCGGACATATCAAATACGGAACCTTTTACCACAGAAATGGTTTCGCTGCCCTTCTTGTTTATGGATTCCAGTACCATCTCGTGGCCGTATTCGGCAAAACCGTGGTAGGTCCATTTATAGTCTGTACGAGGCGGAAGAAGTATGGCTGTTGTATTGTCATTTTGGCTTGTTCCCTCTTTGCCGTTGACTTTTTGTGGGTCGGACTTATCCGCTGAGGTATCATCACCTTTTTCCTTCTCAGCCGAGGTTTCATTTTCATCGGAGAGTTCATCGGCTTCTTCTGCTTCCTCTTCCGTGGAAGGATCCATGGTTTCATCCTCTGTAGAAGGATCTGTTGAGGGTTCCAGGGCATCCTCCTGAGTGGAGTCGTTTTCACTTTCCGCTTGTTCAGGAGTCGTTTGTTCGGGTCTTTTTGCTTTACAGCCTGCAGTGACGGAAATCACCAGAAAAAGTATGGTAAATAATACTAATAATAATGCATGCTTTTTCATATTATTATCACTCCAAATATATTAGAATGGTTATATAAATCATAACAAAATGTTGTGTCGAATGGGTTTCTAAAGTATAACGTCAATTTTAAATGTTCATTACCATAGTTTACGAATTTCTTGTTATTTTTATGCGGACTAAGTTTATCCGAAGGATATAATAAAAATTACATGAAATTGAAGGTTTTTTTGCAAATTTGATCTTGATCAATTTTTTTGCACCCGACCCATGCTAAAATGCACATAGAATATCGGTGGAAATAAAGAATAAGAAACAAAAAACAAATGGAAAGAGGGGTATATATTATGACAAAGTTTAATGAAGTTAAGGAAAAAAACCTTGAACGATTGGAACTGTATGTGCCGGTGGTGGCGCGTGTCCACGGCGGGGCTCACCCGGAATTCCATGAAGTAAGAAGACTGTTCGAGCGGATTGATGAAAAGATAAAAGAAGCAGGTTCGGGAAAACCTGAATTGGATGATGAATTCAAACAATTGCGTGAAATTACCAGTAACTATACCGTACCGACCGGTGTATGCGAAAGCTATGAGGCAGTATACAGAATGCTTGCTGAATTGGATAAGGCGTATCATGCTTAAATTTGCTTAGCTTCCCGCTTTTTGTCGGTAGTTACATTGGTCAGGCAATTGAGAAGAGGGGAAAACCCAATCATGAATATGGTATCTGATATTGGAAACAGCTGTTGTAAGTGAAATGTTAGGGGGTGAAGGCATGCAGCGATATGTTTTAAAAAACAAAAACAACATTGCGTTGGTTGGCGGTGTTTTGATTGCAATAGGATTTTTGAGCAAATGGGTGATGAACAGCACTTTCATATATACCTGGTCGTTAATTATAGCAGCTATCCTGGGCGTAGTCCCCATTGCCATTCAGGCGTATCAGGCATTAAGGGTAAAGGTTGTAAGCATTGATGTTTTAGTTACCGTTGCGGTGGTTGGTGCCTTTTTGATACGGAACTACGAAGAATCGGCTATTGTTACGTTTTTATTCCTCTTCGGCGGGTTTTTAGAACAGCGTACTTTGAACAAAACCCGTTCAGCCATTAAGGAATTGACGGAAATGGCTCCGGAAAGTGCCCTGAAGCTGACGGAAGACGGAGAATTCGTGGAGGTCGAAGTGGACGAAGTGGATGTAGGTGATATCCTGTTGGTTAAAACCGGCGCCAAGGTTCCGGTTGACGGTACGGTTATAAGCGGCGAGGGCAGCGTTAACGAAGCCAGCATTACTGGCGAATCCATTCCGGTTGCTAAGGAAAAAGGTTCGAGGGTGTTTGCCGGCACCATCATGGATAACGGAACCATTCAAATTGTCGCCGAACGTGTAGGAGAGGATACAACCTTTGGAAGGATTATTGAGCTGGTAGAGGAAGCACAGGATTCAAAATCAAAGGCTGAGCGCTTCATAGACCGCTTCTCAAAGCACTATACACCGGCGGTTCTTGTTCTGTCCATCGTAGTATGGCTGTTCTCCCGGGATATTGAACTGGCCATTACCATTCTGGTTCTGGGTTGCCCGGGAGCCTTGGTTATTGGTGTTCCGGTATCCCATGTTGCTGGCATAGGAAACGGGGCGCGCCATGGGGTGTTGTTAAAAGGCAGTGAAGTAATCAGCGATTTCAGCAGGTTGGACACTATGGTGTTCGACAAGACCGGCACATTAACCGTAGGAAATCCATCGGTTGTGGAAAAGGAGTATTATGGGGATAACATTGATGAGGCATTGGCATATCTTGCAAGCGTTGAGCAGGAATCGGATCACCCTCTGGCAAAAGCTGTATTGGAGGAAATCGGCGAAATCACATTATTTCCGGTTGAAAATACGGAAGTTATAAAGGGGGAGGGGATTATAGTCAGTGTCAACGGACATAGGGTGGCAGTTGGAAATGTTGCGTTGATGGAGAGAGAAGATGTTGAAATAAATGAAAAAGCCAAATCCGATATAGCCCGGTTTGAGGAAAATGGAAATTCCCTTGTGTTGACGTCTGTTGATGGAGAACTGAAGGTTTTAATGGGCGTCCGCGATCGGATACGCCCGGGGATTAAAGAAGATCTGCTGAAGCTAAAAAGACTGGGAGTTAAGAACCTTGTGATGCTGTCAGGTGATAACCAAGGAACAGTTGACGCGGTAAGCCGCGAGCTGGACTTGACCGAAGCCCACGGAAACATGTTGCCTCAGGACAAGTCGGCATATATTAAACGATTGATAGAGAAAGGCCAAATAGTTGCCTTTGTGGGGGATGGGGTTAATGACAGTCCGTCGCTGGCACTGGCCAATATTGGCATAGCTATGGGAGGCGGTACTGACGTAGCCATTGAAACATCGGATGTTGTTCTAATGAATTCGGATTTCAGCCGTTTACCCCATGCCCTTGGGCTGGCAAAAGCCATTGCTCGCAACATGAAGCAAAATATCTTTATTGCCGTGGGTGTTGTTCTGGTACTGCTGGCCAGCCTGCTGTTAAGCCAATGGATGAACATGTCAATCGGTATGCTGGTACACGAAGGCAGCATACTGGCCGTTATACTTAACGGTATGAGATTATTGCGCTATAAGCTTAAATAAAACAAAAGCAAAAATTTGATCTCGATCAAAGTTTCATTTGATGAGGAAGGATATAATTAAATTACAGGTGGAAAGCTTAAGCAGACCAAGCGAATATAATAAATGAAAGGGGATTGAAATATGAAGTTAGCAACAATACAAATGGAAACATTGACATGCCCATCATGCATGCAGAAGATCGAGGGAGCATTAAAAGCTTTGGACGGTGTGGATAAGGATACGGTAAACGTATCATTTAACTCCAGCAAAGCAAAATTGGATTTCGACGAAACCAAAGTTACCATCGATGAAATTGAAGCCGCAATCAGAAAGCTTGGATACGAAGTTATAAAAACAAGGGTAAAATAAGGTTTCAATCATGGCTGTTTGGCCTGCTGCTGTTCATTTTGATTGATAATCTGCTGTACGTTTTGATTTGCATTTTGTTCTCTTCTCCTGTGTTTTTATTCTGGATAGTTTGTCCACTGCATCATTTGCGGATCTTTTAAGATCCGCATCTTTCGTTATTTTTATAACCTGTTGGAAATCCATTTTTGCCTGTTCCGTTTTATTTAAATTCAGATAAGCTACTCCCCTGTTGTATATTGAGTAATCGATCTGATAGTTTAAATCGGCCGATGCGGTGTAGTGGGTTATTGCTTTGCTGAATTGTTTTCTGTTCAAATAAATGGTGGCCAGATGATAATGGCTTTCCCCGGGCATAAAATTAGCATCAGGTTCATTATAGAATTGAATACAACACATAAAAATATATCATCATCCTATTTTTTCTTAAAAAGTATTGCATTTAATCATCTAGTAAATTGCAATTTAAACGACTGATAAAACTATAAAAGCTGTGCAATGAAAAATTTCATCAATGTTCAGAGGATATATAAATAAATTGAGATAATATAAGATGAACCCCTCCCGTATATGGGAGGGGTTCATCTAAAAGAGGCCGGGGAGTAGGAGGTTAGCTATACTCCAAAGTGTTTTCTTAAAATTGTGTATATAATACTTGGCACTGATTTATTGTGTTTATACGATTCTTCAAGGAGTGCATCAACAAGTTTTTGATTTTTAGATATAATGTATTCAGTTTGTTTGCCGTAATTTTCGCCCAACCGTTTGTTATGAAGCAATTCATACTCTGCAATGCAATAAACACCGCCATGTGTAGAAAGACTGCAGTACTTATCTTTATTTTTAATTATAGAGGAATACGAAATGCCATTTGCCTCTGCATAATCTGCTACAGGAAGAGGGTTTAGCAGTATCATCTCTAAGACATTCATAGGTAGTGTAATGTTATTCAGATCTTGATTGAACTTATTTTGCAGATCATCTTTGAATTTTGGCTTATTGATGTGAAATGTCCTGCCTGGGTATTTGGCTTGTAGCATAGCAGATAAACTATCAAATATTTGTTCAATGGTCATGACAAACCACTCCTTTAATTTTATTGAGATTTAATATCCATTTCAATTATAATTATAATCCATTATAAATGGATTGTCAATACTTTTTAAAAAGATTATTAGTATTTTTTCAAATGGTTCGTTGTAAAATTAAATGCAACACCAAAAAAATATAGAACCATAGTGAGAAATCCTG
>LFSE01000069.1 GCA_001513075.1 Clostridiales bacterium DTU074
AAATCATCTGTTTGTTTTATATATAAAAAAACTTATCATTTTGCCAATTGCTGTATTTGTCAAGCTTTAATAAACTTCGCCGTGTTCCGGATTTGACAACCCAATACCCGCGCTTATCCCGCATTTTTGATATTCTCTGTCGTTGGCAGCTAAATAGTTCTAAATAGTATCAGTGGCATCACATGCTACACCAGTAACTATTTTAGAAATCAAAGGTTTTGGAGCTCAAAAACCAGCCAAAGCAGGAGGAAATGTTCTATGATTACAGGTAATTTTGCATAAGGTAATAAAAAGGATAAAGCTGATTATAGGGCTTTCAAAATTCATTATCCCTTCCGTTTTTATAATTAAAGTGCCGAAACATTCCGGCCTGTTAGAGATGATATATATTGCAATTCCCATTATTATTTTAATTAACTCATATTTCAGGCATAAAGCTGGAAAAACAATTGCTTTATCGTAAATCCAAAGATAAGCAGTACTCAATTTTCAGCGGCAAAACAAGTTTTTGTATCATTGTATAATATTTTTATTTATGTTATTATTATTAAGACATGTAATATTCATTTTATAAGGGAAGTGTGCCAGAAAAGGTGAATATTAAACTCAACATCTCAAATATTTGCAACTTTATACATAAACCTCCCAAGAAAGTTCAAATGGCTTTAGATTTAGTAGAACCAGGTGATGATACGAATATCTATGGCCAACAGGAACGAGTCAGTAAAGTTCTGCCCCCTCAGGTAACAGCTAAAATGCTTTGCATAGATATTGTACGGATAGCCTGGCCGGCTTTCATGGAATTTATTTTGACGCAACTGGTATCTATGGTCGATATGATCATGGTGGGACAGCTGGGGCCATGGGCAATTTCCGCTGTAGGTCTTACCAGCCAGCCGAAATTCCTGCTGATGGCCGCCTTTATGTCTATGAATGTGGGAGCAACGGCTTTGATTGCAAGGTATAAAGGCGAAGGAGACGACAAAAAAACCAATATGGTTCTTCGTCAGGCATTGCTGATTACCTTTGTCTTATCGGCCATTACCTCAGGTATCGGTTTTATTTTTTCGGAACCGATAATCCGTTTTATGGGGGCAGAAGATGCTCAGACACTCAACGCAGCCACCGGCTACTTGCAAATCCAGATGTTGGGCTTTGTCATTCTTGCATTGACAAGCACCATCACCGCGGCCTTGCGCGGTATCGGAAATTCCAAGACAGCCATGATTTATAACACCGCTGCCAATGTATTCAACGTTATTTTCAACTATTTACTTATTTACGGGCATTTTGGCTTTCCCAGAATGGAAGTGATGGGAGCATCTCTGGCTACCGTAATAGGTCAGTGTGTCGCCTTTATACTGGCTTCAATTGTAATTTTGCGCGGAAATAATTACCTGCACCTGCGGTTTAAGGATGGGTTTATGCCACAGTGGAAGGTTATAAAAAGCATATTCAGAATAGGCATCCCGTCCATGGTTGAACAGCTGCTTTTACGCATGGGTCATATAACCTATACCAGAGCCGTTGCATCACTCGGCAACCTGGCGTTTGCAACGCACAATATATGCACTAATATTCAATCCATGTCGTTTATGAACGGCCGGGCTTTTGCGGTGTCGGCCACATCGCTGGTCGGACAAAGCCTTGGTAAAAAACGCCCTGATATGGCCCAAGCATACAGCAGATATACCAGGCGCATCGGTATGACCATTTCCATTATGATGGGATTGTCTTTTTGGGTATTCAGAAAACCCATAATTTCAATGTATACCGATGATGCTTCAGTGTTGGCCCTGGGTGGGCAAATACTAGCATTCGTAGCTTTTGCCCAGCCGTTCCAGTCCTCTCAGTTTATTTTAAGCGGTGCATTAAGAGGAGCGGGCGATACCAGAGCAATAGCGGTTATCATATTTTTCACCGTGCTGCTGATACGCCCGGGATTGGCCATGCTGGCTATTTACGTGTTGGATTGGGGACTACATGGTGCATGGCTGGGATTCGTAGTAGACCAGATGATTCGATCTCTGCTCGTACTGCTCAGGTTCAATTCGGGTAAGTGGAAAAGGATAAAGGTGTAGTAGCTAGCACCCTCGGTAATCCTCGAACTCGGTATGATTTAGAAGTCCACCATTTCCATTCCATATCCGACTGCGGGAAATGCCGCCACTTGCCTTTCCCGAAATACCAGATAAGAGCTAGGAATCCATTATGATTTTATAAAATTGCTAACAATTTCTTCGAACTTCTTCAGCACCTGAAATCCAAATTCCTTGGAGGCATATACTCTAGGATCATCTCCTAATACACCTACTGGGATTTTATTTAAGTCACTGCCTAATTCATTGATATCCACCAATTCGGGATAAAGTGCCATCATGAGAGATGTTTCAAACATTGCTGCGTGATCTCCCGACTTGCCATCGTCAGAATACATCTGATCAGTCAGCATTAGTACTTTACAGGCACCACCATCTTCCTTATACTTAGCAATCGCATTCTGCAAAGGTGTAAAAAGTGGATAATGGCCAGGTATTATTACAACCTTTTCAAATCCCAATGTTTCTATTTGAAATAAAGTCCTGACCATAAGCTCTATCCAAAGCCGCCATCCTCCCAGTTGAGTACATCGTTCGGCATCTTTTAGGAACTTATTCTTATCCAATTGCATCAGTTCAGCTATGACCAATGTATGATCATCTATTTGTGGGGGGATCCAGGGATTCACTTTGGGGTCAAATTCCAATTCCGCTATCTCCTTTCGGTTATCTCCCCAGTACTGAGTTGGCATCACGATGCCCCCCAACCTTTTAGCCAGATAACAAGCAATTCCATTGGCCTTTAAACCATCGAGTCCGATTGGATTATGTAGACCATGCCATTCAATAGTTCCAACTCCCATATATGCTACAGGGAGCTCAGTTCGCCTTTTGACAATCTGAGATGGGCGCATTTTATGATATTCGACAATCATGTCCTTCATTTCCATGCTTACCTCCGTTTCTTAGTTATTACTGAAGTCATAAAATACTGAAAGAACTTATTCTTCATAATTTGACTGTTTTTATATTTGATTTAATCATCATCCTTTAACTCTTTCCTCAATCTATCCAGTTCTTCCTTTAGTTCTTTTACCACATCAGCATATGCGGAATCACCATATACATTTTTCAGCTCGTATTTATCGTTGTGCAGGTCAAACAACTCCCACTGGGGCCATTTGGTATCTTTCGCACTCTTTGGATATTCGCCATTATAATATCGTCCGGGAGCATAGTAGCATATTAGCTTATATCTTTTAGTTCGAATTCCATAATGGGCTGCTACACAGTGATCATCCCTATCCATCCAGTATCTGTAGTACATGGCATGTCTCCATCCATCTACTTCTTTCCCTTCAAGGATGGGACGTATGCTGTAGCCCTGCATGTCATCGGGTATATTAAGCCCGGCATAATCCAGGAATGTGGGTGCAAAATCAGTATTTATTATTATGTCTTTTATTATGGTTCCCGGCTTTATACCTTCAGGATAGCGTATTAAGAAAGGCATCCGCAGAGATTCCTCGTACATAAATCGCTTATCATACCAGCCATGATCTCCGAGGAAAAAGCCCTGATCCGAAGTATAAATAACAACGGTATTACCCGCAATACCCTCTTTATCCAAATAGTCAAGCAATCTTCCCACACTTTCGTCAATGGATGCAATACAACGCAAATAATCCTTTATGTATCTCTGATAATACCATCTGGTCAGCTCCTTACCTTCCATATGTACAGGAGGATCTTCTTTTACATCCGTCCTGGTCAAATGATGGCTGATTCTCATCTCGGCCAATCTGGCAGCATCACTTCGGGTATCATAATCATCAAATAATGTTTCAGGCTCGGGGATATCAACATCTTCATAAAGTGCCATATATTTTTCCGAAGGCTCCCACGGTCGATGGGGTGCTTTATGATGACACATCAAAAAGAATGGGCGATTTCTGTCCCGATTGTTCAGCCAATCTATGCACATATCTGTGATAATATCGGTAGCATACCCCCTATATTGCTTTTCTTCACCCATATCGTAAAATACAGGATTGTGATATTCCCCTTGACCGGGTAATACACACCAATAATCAAAACCGGTGGGATCGCTGTTACCACCATGTCCCAGATGCCATTTGCCAATTATACAGGTCTGATATCCGCCTTGCTGTAGCAATTTAGCCACATGAGGCTGTCTGCCGTCAAATTTGTCAGCCAATGTCTTAACACCGTTTAAATGGCTGTATTTGCCCGTCAATATTGTTGCACGACTAGGGGAACATATAGAATTTGTACAAAAACAGTTATCCAGCCGCGCACCCTCGTTTGCTATCCTGTCGATATTTGGTGTCTGATTTATCCTTCCTGAGTAGCAGCTAATCGCATGTGATGCGTGGTCATCAGACATGATAAAAAGAATATTTGGCCTGTCCATAAGACACCTCCTTTCATCCCATCTATTAATGACTTAGCCAACCACTTGGTTTTATTTACCGTTCTCTTAATATTCTAATAACAATATTATAAATTTTCCATATTAAACGCTTATATTTATAAAATTCTTCATATAGACAAATCCAAAATGAAAATTGTCATAATTATACTATTCCTTTTCACACACAAAAAAAGGATACCTTGGCACTAACACTACCCTTTCCAATTGATTCCTTGAACAAAACCATCATTTACTATTTGCTGAATCGGTAGCAGGTATCCATTAAATAATTAAGCCCATAATTTGTATACAGTTTTAACGCTATGTTTTTATTCTATATTACTTAGTCAAAATATTAACCTATAAACGATTTCAGGAAATCAACAGC
The DNA here is from genome assembly GCA_001513075.1 of Clostridiales bacterium DTU074. Classification (GTDB taxonomy): domain Bacteria; phylum Bacillota; class Clostridia; order Caldicoprobacterales; family Caldicoprobacteraceae; genus DTU074. Next base: position 4,862 of record LFSE01000069.1, read on the forward strand.
CATCCTGATATCCTTCTCCGGGTTGTCTCCCACTTCTCTCTCAATTGTCAAAAACCCGTTATATCCAATGTCCTCCAATGCCTTCAGCCATCCTTTGAAATCAACCTGACCCTCTCCCAATGGCACTTCAATAAAGTTTGGTTTGCCATCGTCTTCAATATATCCTTCGGGCACATTTCCATACACCTTCTCGGGATATGAGGGACGAAGCATTATTCCATCCTTGGCATGGGTATGTACAATATAATCCTGCAGAGTATAAACTCCCTTTACAGGATCATCTCCCACCACCATTACCAGATTGGCCGGATCCAAATTTACTCCCAACCCTCCAGTAGCTTTCAGCGAATCCAAAAAAGCTTTCAATACCTCGGCCTTCTCAGGTCCCGTTTCAATGGCAAAAATAACACCGATCTTCCGCCCATATTCGCCTAAAGATCCACATGCATCCTGCAATATTTTATATGCATCAATGCTGTTGTCCTGCGGAACCACTCCAATATGGGCGGTAACCACATTAGTTTCCATCTCCAGAGCCAAATCCATTATTCTTTTTGTTTTCTCAATCTTTTCGCTGTTTTTGGCAGGCTCATGGATAAATCCTCCCATCTCACTGCACAATGCGGATACCACCAGCCCGTTGGATTTAATCAAATCCAAAATTTCCTTCTTGCGGTTTGCAGTCAGTTTTTCTGGAGACATTTCACCACCCGCGGCATAGAGTTGAATCCCCTGCGCTCCCACTTCCGCCGCCTTCTTTATTCCTCCTTCCAGACCTAATCTGAAGCTGTCAGCCATAACTCCTATTCTAAAATTCTTCATCATTACACCCTTCCCTTCTCTTTTATTCAACGGTTTTCCGGTATATATACCCTCACTCTGGGTAAAGAATTTCACTTCAACATTAGGCTTTTCTCTACCTACAAACTCGCAAGAAAAAGATATTGTTTGTTGACCAGCAGCAATCATAGGAATGCAGCCAGATATCTTAACATCCTTTATAGTATTAAAATTGCTATCATACAATATAGCATCTTTTCCTCCCTCATAAACCAGATACTGCCCTGATTCAATCTGAGTATGAAAGACGATATATTTTCCCGCTACCTGTAGAGCAGGTGAATCAATATAGCCATCAAGTCCATCATTCCAGTGTCCTACCTTCATGCGAAAAACTAAGGGTTGCGCTTTATATGGATTTACATAAATCCAATCAGCACCCCCAGGCTGGCCAGGTTGTAACTTTTCATAGCTGCATCGATATGGTCTTGATATATCAACTTGATAGAGAATCCAACCTCCCTCAACCGGCTCTAAATGCCAATCAGTTTCAGCTAACTTCATTTTATCACATAATTCGTCAGGAAGGGTACATGTCATTCTCATCTTTTCCCATTCTTTAACTGCTTTTAATAATCTGGTTGTTAACCCATGCTGTTGCAATTCTCCCATAGTCGCATATAATGCAAAGCCAGCTCGATAACCAGCAGCCTTAGATAGCATCCATTCAATATCATCAAGCGTAGTAGCTTCAAACTCTCTCGTTGCAAGTCGTATTAAAAACCATCCTAACATAGGTGGCAACATATTTCTTCGGAAGTAATCCTGATTCCCCTGGCGGTATTCATACATACCCTCGCGCATAGTTGCCCCCCACGGTTCACCCCAATTCATACGAGTATGTATATGCCACAGGTAATGGGTTAACATGCTGGCATCGTTAATTACCTCAGTATTCCACAAATCGTAACACATTTTTACAAATCGATTACAAGCATACTCCTCATGTCCAGTATAACAACAACCTTCCAGACCGTCAAAAGAAATCAGTCTCATACCGGTATACCGAAAAAGCTCGCCCAATCTTTTAGCAAATTGATCCTGCAAGGTTAAGTCAGGAAAAAATGTTCTATAAGAATAATCCCATAAACGAGATACCACTTCTCCTGCCATATATGACTTTGCAATAGTACCAAAAGCGCCGCGTTTGCATCCTAAAAGAACACATTCCCCGGTTTCCTCGTTTTCAGATATGCTTTCATACTGAATGAGCTCGTCTCCTATTCTAACAGTGTTAAGTGTAGATCTAACTCTGAAATATTCCCCATTATCAACAGGTATCTCCCTATCATTTATATCAATAGAAGCCTTTAACACTGCCGTTCCCATTACAAGCAAGTTTTTATGAGGATGCGGCGTTACATAAGGATCGTTTGGAGAAGTAAAATTGCTAAGAGTATGTAATCCCAAGTGAATACCTTTGGCTTTTGCTTTTTCTACACATGCTTTCAGACCATCATCACCATGTGGAAAAGCAAAGCGCGATAGTTGAAAATGCCCCCAATTTTCAAAAGGTTCAGGATGGTAAAGGTATTCCATACCCGCCAAGCAGCTATATTCAATAGCTTCGTCAATATTTTCTTCTGTAAAATTAGTAATTAAATATGATACATTTGCTTTTGTATATTTGTGATAATCTTTTATAGGATCTCATTTGAGCAGTGTCGATCAAAGTGCCCACTTCAACACCGTCAAATCCCGCTGTTACGGCGTTGGCAAACTTTTCTTCCGCCGTTTCTCCGGGTATACAGCCCAAGCAAATGGCCTTTTTCATATTATATTTCACCTACCTCAACCGCTGTACCAGTGGCTGCGGATTTATGAATAGCCTTAACCGTTGCAAGAGTCTTCAGCCCTTCAATAGCCGGCGTAATGGGTACTAGATTCTCCCGTATGCAACGGAAGAAATGCTGCTGAATGGTTTCATCCGGAACCTCTATTCTTTGAATATTCCCTTTTTCATCCTTCTTGCCCAGTTCACCCTTTGGATTTACATCCACTACGCTGTCCTCCTCCAATATGAGCTCCTCACCGTCTCCTATTTTTTTACGGATTTTTCCGTCACGTCCTACAATAATGGCGCCTTTTGTGCCCACCAACCCAACTGAACTTTCGCTCAGCCAGGATGACCAACTGACATCGCAGGTCCCCATACCCCCGTTCTTAAACAACATAAGCGCCTGTCCATGTTCATCGGCGTGCATGGTAGGACGCACCATGGCTGTATTGGCAAAGACGGTTTTT
>LFSE01000090.1 GCA_001513075.1 Clostridiales bacterium DTU074
GAACATGGTAAATCTTCCGAGAAAGCGGATGAAGCTCCTAAAAAAATAAAGGTATACATAACCGGACAGGTCAAAAAGCCGGGGGTGATAGAGCTCGATGAAGGCAGCCGCTTGATCGATGCAATAGAATTGGCAGGCGGTGCCCTTGATAATGCGGATTTAAAACGGGTCAATCTTGCGGTAAAGGTCAAGGATGAGGGAATGTACTACATTCCCGAAATAGGCGAAGAGATTGACGGCCAGAATATAACCGGTATGGTTGACAGCCATTCTGCCGGCTCATCTTCCGAGTCAGGGCAGAAAATAAATATCAACACCGCAGATGAAGCCATGCTCGATACCCTGCCGGGAATAGGACCCAGCAAAGCCCGGAGCATTATTGAATACCGCAATCAGAACGGACCTTTTCAATCAATTGAGGAAATAAAAAATGTACCGGGGATCGGAGATAAGACCTTTGAACAGCTGAAAGATTTAATAGCTGTTGAATAGCCCTGACTGCCTGGTATTTCCATGTTTTTTCGTTAAATTGATTTTAAAATGAGCTTATGATAAAATAAATTTATGTTTACAGGCACAGTTGATAAAGAGGGGTGACAGACAATATGGCAAAGAGACTGCTATTGGTGGATGATGAACCCGCGATCATAAAAGGACTTAAATTTAGCCTGCAGCGGGATGGCTATGAGATTGATGCTGCTTATGACGGCGAGGAAGCATTACAGATGTTTAATGATAGCCAGTATGATTTGGTGGTCCTGGATGTTATGCTTCCCAAACTTGATGGTTTGACGGTTCTTCAACGAATACGTGAAAAGTCTACCGTACCTGTTATTATGCTAACCGCCAAGGGTGAGGATATGGACAGAATACTGGGATTGGAATACGGAGCTGACGACTATTTGACGAAACCGTTCAATATTTTGGAACTGAAAGCCAGGATAAAGGCTATTTTCAGACGGGCCGGCAATACTCAGAATGATCCGCAGATAGTCAAGATTAAGAACATGACCATCAATTTAGCCAATCGTAGCGTGACCATAGACGGGAGGGATATAAATCTGACTGCAAAAGAGTTCGATCTTCTCCATCTTTTTGCTACCAATCCGGGTAAGGTATTCAGCCGGGAGAATCTGCTGGAGATCATTTGGAAATACGATTATTTGGGTGATGTCAGAACGGTAGACGTGCATATCCGCAGGTTACGTGAAAAAATAGAAAAGAACCCTAGTCAACCTGAGTTCATATTTACCAAGTGGGGGGTAGGTTACTACTTTGCCAATAAATAAAACTCTTTTTTCCAGCTTCCGCTGGCAAATTGTTCTGACTTATTTACTTATAATAGTGGTGGGGTTTACCATTACAAATATATCGGTTTTAGATATCCTGGGAACATATATGATCAATGGCAAAAAGGAAACATACAGGTTATATGCCAACTGGATCGCCCAGGTTATTTCTTATGATTATGCCAGCGGTGATCCCGACATACTTGCCGGTATAGGCTATGATATCCAGGATTTTGGAGAGGAAATATTCAACAAAGAAAGGGAATCTACCCGTATTCTGGTATTAAATAAGAACGGGGTGGTAGACTATGATTCATATAATATAATAAGAGGTCCCGACAGTTTATTGAAACAAAACCTTGCAAAGGACTTTCCAGAGGTTAATCTTGTATTAAGTGGCGAAAGCGTTGAACCTCGGGAATTATATATCAAGCCGCAAAACTCCAATGAATCAATGCTGGTGTTATACACATACGCACCTATACAGCATGAAAGATATGGAATTATAGGTATGGTTATCATATCCACATCCTTATCAGGTATTGAGCAGACGCTGAATGAAGTTAAAGCCAAGCTGGGGACATATTCGATTGTGGTTGCAATTGCGATCATAATAACGAGCTATTTGGCTTCTGGTTTTATCACTAGGCCTATAAAGGAACTGACCGATGTTATAAGGAAGACGAGCCAGGGGCATCTGGATCAGAGGGTGAAAATACGCGGAAGCAGGGAGTTTAGGCAGCTGGGAGAGGCTTTCAATATGATGAGCGAGAAGTTAGAAAATCTTGACAGAGCCCGTAATGAGTTTGTCTCAAATGCCTCCCACGAGCTGAAGACTCCGTTAAGCGCCATTAAGGTGCTGACCGAATCCCTACTCCATATGGAATTGGACGACCCTTTGGTTTACAACGAATTTTTGAATGATATAAATTCCGAGATTGACAGGCTTAACACCATTATAAATGATCTATTGACACTGGTTAAAATTGATACCGAGGAAGAACAACTGGTTCGGGAGCCGGTTGAGCTGGTCAAGTTAGTAAACGATACTTTGAAAGGCTTGCAGATACTGGCACAACAAAAACATATCACAATGGAAGCATATCATGATGATGAGTTAATCGTATTGGGTGATCCCGTAAAATTGCAGCAGGTGATCAGCAATATTGTGGATAATGCTATTAAATATACTCCGGATGGGGGAAGGGTAACCGTAGAAGTATATGAATATTCCGGAAATGCGGTTGTAAAAGTCAGCGATACCGGGATTGGAATACCAGCCAAGGATTTGCCCCATATATTTGATAGATTTTTCAGGGTTGACAAAGCCAGATCCAGGGCTACCGGTGGTACCGGCTTGGGATTGTCTATAGCACACAAGATCGTGCTCATGCATGGTGGAAACATACGTGTAGCAAGCGAAGAAGGCAAAGGCAGTATATTCTATATTGAACTGCCTCTTAAATGATAAAACAATGGGCTCTTGTTATTTTGTTAGATTTGCTTAAATGTTTTGTAAAAATACTATACTATACTGATTATCAAGTAACGTGATATTAAAGAAAGGGAAAATAAATGAACAGAATTAAGAGGATGGCCATATTTTCCTTTATTTTATTATTAATATTGAATATTGTGGGCTGTAATACCATAGTTAACAGGATTAACAGAATAATATCCCGTGAAAAGAAAAATGATCTGGGTACGGAGAGCCAGCAGAGCGAGAAGTATATAAATCCCGAAATCCAGGTGAGCGAGGTAAATGTAACCCTGTATTTTAAGCACTACCTGGTTGATCATTTGGTGCCGGAAAAGCGAACTGCTCAAAAGGGAAAACAGCCTATTGAGTATGTTGTAGTGGAAGAACTGTTAAAAGGGCCAATGCAGGTTGATCGGGTGGCCATAATGCCTCCGGATGTGAAGGTTCTGGATGTTACCCGCAAAGGAGATACCGTTTTTGTCAATCTGAGTGAGGAGTTTACAAAGGATATTGATATTACGGTTTTGCCCGGCATGGATAAATTGCCCGAAGAACAGATGCCATACACATTGGCCAGGATGAAGCAGCTGTCCATATATTCCATTGTTAATTCTCTCACCGAATTGGACGGGGTTAACAGGGTAAAGATATTGGTCAATAACCGATCGCTGACATATGATGAAATAGGAGCTGATCTTATAGCATCAGAATTGCCGAATGTGGATATCAATGCTCCCATAATGGCCATTGCCCGAAAAAAAGGAGTTATATTAAGCCCCGATGATGCAGTTCGAGAAGTGTTTACCGCGCTAAACGAGGGCCCCGATTGGAACAGGGTTGATGCCTTTTTGGCCCGGGTAAATTCTGATGGAAGCGAAAGACCGTCCATTGAAGAACTCCAAAAGACCTATCTGGCATATGTTTCGGCTTTGGAATTTCAGGATGGCTTTATCGAAGGTGAAGAGATTAAACCGGATGGGGAGGCATTTGTTACGGTAACGTATGCCATAAAGTATGCAAATGGCAAAAAGGAGAGCAGGGAAAACGATATTTTTAGGGTTGTCAACGAAGAAGGGATATGGAAGGTAAGATTGCCTGGCTTTTTTGAAAATGTTGATTAATGTTTTTACAAAAGATGATTTTAAGGAGGATATGAGTAAAAAATTGATTATGAATAGATTTAGGCATTGGAGCTGGCGAGGAAGGAGGTAGTGCAGTGAAAAGTGTTATATGGATGGCTGCTTTGATGGTCATGCTGGTAGTTTCCATGATGCTCGCCTCCTGTGATGTGAATGAACCCGAGATTCAAAGGGATGAAAAAAATGAGGAATCCATGGACATCAGCTCATACGAAAATGGCAGCGGTAGCGATGCAGGTATCTATGATAATTCGCTGAGGAGTTTGAATAAGGACGTACCTGATGGAGAACAAAACATGTTGTATAGTATTCAAAAACAGTCTGCCGTTTATTCGGCAAATTCTCTGTTGTACTTTTTAAACAGAGAGGGTAAAAGGCTGGAATGTGAAAAGCGAATCGTTGTAACAACGGAGTCAGATGATGTTATAAAAAAGACGATTGAGCAATTGGCACTGGGGCCAAAGGTAAAAGGATTGGAACCGGTAATACCCCAGGAGGTTAAGGTGGAAAGTGTTGAGTACCATAACAATGTGGTAAGCGTGTATCTTTCAGGAGAGTTTCTGGAAGCGGACGATCTGCTTGTAGCAAGGGCTGCATTAGTGAATACCATCCTGGGAGTAAAACCTGGAGCAGAGTATGTAAAGATATATGTTGACGGGTACGAACTGACAGATAATGGGAAAGAGGATGGCCAGGTACTTGGTTTGCTGACCAAATACCCCGATGGGCTCGATGAGATCAAAGCCCATGAGTTTGAGAAGGTTTTGGGAAAGGGCGTAACTCACATCTATAGGGAATTGTATTTTCAGGATGAAGACAAGAGGTTTCTTGTCCCGGAGATAAGGCCCGTTGTAGTAAAACAGGGAATGATTGTCCAGGCAATTGTGGAGGAACTTTTGAAAGGTCCATCCCCTCAGGAACAGGGGTTATATCCCACCCTGCCCAAGGACACTCAGCTGTTGAAAATAAAATATGTTGAAGGGTCAGATTCATCCAAGGGATTGGAACTATATTTTTCCAAAGAGTTTAAATCGGCCTTTGACAACCAGATTAACTCTGAATTCATGATGGTAGGGTCCCTGGTTCACAGTCTGGCAGGGCTGCCGGAAGCTGAATGGCTGAAAATATATTATCAGGATGAGTGGGAAGAATATGTGGATGCCCCGATTATGATATTGAATTTGAAGAGAAAATTTAGTAAGGAAAATTTTCCCCATTTATTGGGGACAAGGATAAAGGTATATTTCGGTGACAAAGATGTTATGAATTTGGTTCCCGAATATAGGGTGATAAGCAGGAGTTCTACCGACATAGCGACCGAAATAATAAAAGAATTGATTGAAGGACCTTTGCAGGCTGATCATGTTGGAGTAATACCAAAGCTTTCAACCAAAGATATAGAGGTGTGGGTAGACGATAAGACGGCCTTTGTCAATCTTCCATCAAAGATCAATGGAAGCAGTTTGGGAAGCGCGGGAGAAACCATGGCATTGTACTCAATTGTGAATTCCTTGACGGATCCCGCTAATACCGAGAATATAAAGCAGGTGCAATTCCTGGTGGATGGCAAGGTTGTTCAGGAATTTGGCAATATGGCCCTTGGTGAACCCTTTG
>LFSE01000106.1 GCA_001513075.1 Clostridiales bacterium DTU074
GATACGATGATAAAAAACAATTAAAATGTTCATTCTGCGGCAAAACCCAGGAACAGGTACGGCGGTTGGTGGCCGGTCCCGGGGTGTATATCTGCGACGAATGCATAGAGCTATGCCAGGAGATTATTGAGGAAGAGTTTGAAGATGCTTCCGAATTTGATATACGGGATATTCCCAAGCCGCAGGAGATATATTCAACACTTAATCAATATGTGATTGGTCAGGATAGGGCTAAAAAAGCTCTTGCAGTAGCGGTATACAATCATTACAAGCGTATAAACAGCGATATAAAAACCGATGGAGTCGAGCTGCAAAAGAGCAATATCGTGATGTTGGGGCCTACGGGGTCAGGTAAGACCCTGCTTGCTCAGACCCTGGCCAAGATATTGAATGTACCTTTCGCAATAGCGGATGCAACTTCGCTGACCGAAGCCGGATACGTAGGGGAAGATGTGGAGAATATCCTTTTGAAGCTTATTCAGGCAGCCGATTATGATGTTGAAAAAGCCGAAAAGGGAATAATCTATATCGATGAAATTGATAAAATAGCGCGAAAATCTGAAAATCCTTCCATAACCAGGGATGTGTCAGGGGAAGGAGTGCAGCAAGCCCTTCTCAAAATTCTGGAGGGAACCATTGCCAGTGTACCGCCTCAGGGTGGGCGCAAACATCCCCACCAGGAGTTTATTCAGATAGATACCACCAACATCTTGTTTATATGCGGAGGTGCTTTTGAGGGGATACACAAGATAATCCAGAACCGGATTGGCAAGAAGTCTCTGGGGTTTGGTGCCGAGATTCGCAGCAGGGTAGATGATGATCCGGGTGAACTGCTTAAGCACATACTTCCCGAAGACTTGCTGAAGTATGGTTTGATCCCCGAGTTTGTGGGCCGTCTTCCCATCATAGTTACTCTCCATGCCTTGAACGAAGAGGCCTTAATGCAGATACTGACTGAGCCGAAGAATGCACTGGTCAAACAGTATCAAAAGCTGTTTGAAATGGACGGCGTAACCCTGGAGTTTGAAGAGGAGGCTTTGCGTGTGATTGCCAAAAAGGCAATAGAACGTAAGACCGGGGCTCGGGGTCTGAAGGCCATATTGGAAGACATAATGCTTAATGTTATGTTTGACATACCGTCACGCAATGATGTAGAAAAGTGTATTATCACCAAAGATACAATATTGAACGGCAGCGATCCCATACTCATTATATCAGAGGGCCAGCGGGCCCGAAAGGCGACCAAAAAACAAAGGGAAAAGCGGGAGTCGGTATCGTAGACAAAACGAGCCAGGCCGATGACCGATACCGGGGTGATACCCGATGAAGAGAAAACTGGCCGGTTTATGGCAACGCAGCTGTTTCGGCATCGCTGAACAAGCATATTGTATTGAAAGCGAGTAAAGCATAGTAACGAAAGGTTTTTATACTGGCCTGTCGGCATTGCAGGCCAAAATTGAAAGCGGATAGAAAAGGGAGCGAGAGATTGGCTCCCTTTTTTGTTTCGGTACTTTTTGCGATCAAAATCTCAACTCTTTCTTCAGCAGCATCGGATAAAAAATCATCCAACTACATATACTACTAGTCAGGAAATGATAAGACCGAGATACGATGTCAAAGACGGACGAACATCGGAACCGCTGAACGAAAGGGGGCAGATTGCTTGCTTTTAAATGCCGTGATCATAATACAGCTCTTCTTTGGTATAATTATAGGGCTGTATTTTTTGAATCTGTTAAAAAGCCAGCAGGGAAACAAGATTGCAGTTGAAAAGGAGTCAAAAAAGGAGCTGGAGAACCTTCGAAGACTGCGGGAAATTTCGCTGACAGAACCTTTATCCGAGAAGACCAGACCAACCCGCTTTGAAGATATAATCGGCCAGGAAGAAGCAATAAAGGCTTTAAGAGCTGCATTGTGCGGCCCCAACCCCCAGCACGTAATATTGTACGGCCCTCCAGGAGTAGGTAAGACCTGTGCTGCACGTCTTGTGCTTGAAGAAGCCAAAAAGAACGGCAGATCACCATTCCGATCGGACGCCAAATTTGTTGAATTGGATGCTACGTCGGTGCGATTCGATGAGCGAAGCATTGCAGATCCTCTCATAGGTTCGGTTCATGATCCTATATACCAGGGAGCGGGGCCTTTAGGAATAGCCGGGATACCACAGCCAAAGCCGGGTGCTGTTACCAAAGCCCATGGTGGCGTGCTCTTCCTGGATGAGATTGGTGAACTGCATCCGATACAGATGAACAAGCTGTTAAAGGTGCTGGAGGACCGGAAGGTATTCCTGGAGAGTGCTTACTACAATTCATATGACACAAATATACCTCGGCATATACATGAGATCTTCCAGAATGGCCTGCCGGCGGACTTTCGATTGGTCGGGGCCACTACCCGTACTCCAAGTGAAATTCCACCTGCGATACGATCCAGATGCCTTGAGATTTTTTTCAGGGCATTAAAGCCTGATGAGATAATGCAAATTGCAAGGAATGCTGCCTTTAAAGGCGGGTTTTCCATGGCCGAAAAAGCTGTGGAAGTATTGGGAAAATACGCTTCCAATGGAAGGGATGCCGTAAATATTGTACAGCTGGCTGGAGGACTGGCCTTGACCGAAGGAAGGACGGACATTACCGTTGAAGATGTTGAGTGGGTGATAAACAGCGGTCATTACAGCCCCAGACCTGAAAGGAAGATATGCAACACCCCCCGTGTTGGTTGCGTAAATGGTCTGGCTGTATACGGGCCAAATATAGGAACGGTTATGGAGATAGAAGCTATTGCCATGCCCGCTGCCAGGGGTAAAGGTATTGTTACGGTAACGGGGATTATTGATGAGGAAGAGATGGGACGAGAGGGGAAAACCGTCCGGAGAAAGAGCACCGCTAAGGGTTCCGTGGATAATGTGCTGACCGCTCTCAAAAAGTATATGCAGGTAAATCCCAGGGACTACGACATACATCTCAACTTCCCGGGTGGTATACCCGTGGACGGGCCCTCGGCCGGCGTTGGCATGGCCGTGGCAATTTATTCGGCCATAACCGGACAGGCCGTGGACAACAAGGTGGCCATGACCGGTGAGGTATCCATACTGGGAATGATAAAACCCGTAGGCGGTGTAATTGCCAAGCTGGAAGCTGCAGTACAGGCCGGTGTTGAAAAGGTGATAATACCAAAGGAAAACTGGCAGGATATTTTTAAGAATTATCCCGTATCAATAATTCCGGTGGAAAGGCTTGAGCAGGCAATCGAACATGTAATGTACCGAGGACAAAGAGATGAACGGGCTGGAGACAGCCTGGAGGGGGTAAAAATTCTAAGCGCTGCAGGGAAATAGAAGTTAAACCGGGTTAGAATATCCCGGTTTTTTCATTAGAGGTTTCAACCGGGCTGCATTTGTGTAGTATTAATCTTGAGATTATTTTGCGCTTGATTTTTTTGATCTTTATTATATAATTATTGGAGCCCAAAATATGCCTAAAGACTGTTGGATAAACTTGGAGGAGATAGACCGATGGCTGAAAGCACAGGAAGGAAAAAAAGAGCTGCAGGCAAAAGCAGAAAAAAGAAAAATATCAGGCGAATACCCTGTCTGCCCTTAAGGGGATTGGCGGTATTTCCGTATATGGTGCTGCATTTTGATGTGGGCAGGGAAAAATCCATTGCCGCTTTGGAAAAGGCCATGATCGAAGATCAGGAGCTGTTTTTAGTTGCTCAGAAGGATCCGAAGGATGATGATCCCGGTTTCGATGACATATATCAGGTGGGAACGGTATCTAAGGTAAAGCAGCTGCTCAAGCTTCCCGGGGATACCATAAGGGTTTTGGTGGAAGGTATCAGAAGGGGAAGGATTATCGAATTTGTATCCGATCAACCCTATATTGAAGTTGATATTGAAGAAATAAAAGAGGATGAAGGGAAAGCTGTTACACTGGAACAGGAGGCTTTAATGAGGAGCCTGCTGGACGTGTTTGAAGACTATGTTAAGTTGGGAAGTAAGGTGTCTACCGATACCCTTATATCGGTCAATTCGGTGGAGGACCCGGGACAATTGGCGGATATCATTGCAGCAAATATCCTGGTCAAAATGGAGGATAAACAGAACATACTAGAAGCCTTCGATGTGCAGGAAAGATTGGAAAAGCTGTATGATATTCTGGTTAGGGAGATTCAAATACTGGAGATAGAAAGAAGGATTAATCAGAGGGTAAAAAAGCAGGTGGACAAGCTACAGCGGGAATACTATCTAAGGGAACAGCTCAAGGCCATTCAAAAGGAGCTGGGCGAGAGGGACGGAATAAGCGATGAAATTGAAGAGTATCAGAAATTGATTGAACAGGCCAATTTGCCCAAAGAGGCATATGAGAAAGCCTTGAAGGAGCTGGACCGGCTGTCCAAGATGCCTCCCGGTTCGGCGGAGGTAGGTGTTATAAGGACATATCTGGATTGGATTGTGGAACTGCCCTGGAACGTGGAGACAGAGGACAACCTTGATCTGAAGAATGCTGCCAGGATCCTAGATGAGGACCACTATGGCCTGACCAAGGTGAAGGAACGGGTGCTTGAATATTTGGCGGTACATCAGTTGACCCGGCATATGAAGGGACCAATACTATGCTTTGTGGGCCCGCCCGGTGTCGGAAAGACTTCCATTGCCAGATCCATTGCTCGGGCCCTTAACAGGAAATTTGTCAGGATGTCGCTGGGTGGAGTTCGGGATGAAGCCGAAATTCGCGGTCATCGCAGGACATATGTGGGGGCCATACCCGGCCGGATTATCTCCTACATGAAACAGGCCGGTTCAAAAAATCCGGTGTTTCTGTTTGATGAAATTGATAAGATGAGCAGCGATTTCCGGGGGGATCCTGCCTCAGCCCTGCTGGAAGTGCTGGATGCGGAACAGAATTACGCTTTCAGGGATCACTACCTGGAACTGCCCTTTGATCTGTCAAAGGTAATGTTTCTTACCACGGCCAATACATTGGATACCATACCCAGACCTTTGCTGGATCGAATGGAGGTTATACAGATACCCGGTTATACCGAGGAAGAAAAGCTGCATATTGCGTCCAGGTACCTTATTCCAAAACAGGAAAAGCAGCACGGGCTGAAAGAGGGCAGCATAAATATTCCTGAACGGGTAATCAGGGATATTATAAACCATTACACAAGGGAAGCTGGTGTTCGCAACCTTGAGCGGCATATAGCAAGTATTTGCCGGAAGGCTGCAAGAAGAATACTGGAAACCAAGCAGGAACGGGTGCGTATAACAAGCGGAAACCTGAAAAAATATCTCGGCATACCCATATTTTCGTATAAAAAAGCCGATCAGCAGCCTCAGGTGGGAATTGCCACCGGCCTGGCATGGACCGCGGTGGGAGGGGATACCCTGGCCATCGAAGTTGCTACCATGCCTGGGACGGGTAAGCTGGTGCTTACCGGTCAGCTGGGTGATGTTATGAAGGAATCGGCCCATGCCGGTTTCAGCTATATCCGCTCTAAGGCACGGGATTTTGGCATAGATCCAAATTTCTACAATAATATGGACATCCATGTTCACGTCCCTGAAGGAGCCATCCCCAAAGATGGACCCTCAGCCGGTATCACCATGACCACCGCTATAATATCGGCTCTCACCGGTATACCCGCTCGAAGCGATGTTGCCATGACCGGTGAAATAACGCTAAGGGGCAGGATATTACCCATCGGAGGTTTGAAGGAGAAGGTGCTGGCAGCCCACCGTGCCGGGATTTCAAAAGTCATCATACCTTCCGAAAACGAGAAGGATTTGGTGGATATCCCCGACAACATCAAGCGCAAGGTAAAGATAGTGTTGGTCGATCATATGGAGCAACTGCTTGAACATGCCCTTGTGGAGCTTCCCAAACCGAAGCAGCAGGGTTAGAGCTCATCATCCTCAGGATTGATAATTATATCAACATTTCCCAGTCTTATTCGTGAAGTGTCGTTTTCATCCGATGATACATCCGCAGGCCGTATCTGGGGTTCATGGACGGAAGAATCGGCGGCCTGCGGTGTTTCTGTTTTGTCTTGTTTATCTTGTTTATCTTGTTTATCTTGAAACGGTTTTCGTTGTTGGCCGCTTTCTTCCGCTTTCTTTGGCGGTGAACCTATCATATCATCTTTTATGAGTTGATTTGTGTCTTGTACATCTTGAGGCTGCTCTTCTGTTTCCTTCGCATCATATCTTTTTTCGGTGCTATATGCATATAAGCGGCTGCGGTTGACAAGCTGTTCCATTTGAAAATTAAGCCTTTTGATCATAGCTTCCATATAATATATTGATCTGTTTGTTTGCTGCTGCTGATCCTGCAGGGCATATACGATGGGAATTATGCTTTCCAGCTGCCTTTCGGCGGCCTTTACCCTTTTTTCAAGTTTATCGATATTTTTGTACACCGTATCCAGCAGTTCCGCATTAAGTCCGTTTAATGTGTGATTTCCAAGGTAATCACCTTTCATGTTGATCTTGACGTTTGTTTGCTGAACATTCGTAAAATCCGGGAGCTTCCCGTATTCGAAACTCCAAAACCTTAATGACGGAGGAGTGTCGGTTTTGTCAAAAGCTGTATAAGTGTAGAAAACAGGGGAAAGGGATTTGTCATCGGAAAACGTCTGAGGTTCGCTCCAGGTATTGCCCATATCCATTGAGACAACATATTGTATATTGTCATTCATGGCCCATAGACAGTATAGGTTGTCCCTGTAAACCAAAATGGGATGCAGAGGTTCAGCTGAGCCTTCGTACAGCGTTCTGGCCGGTTGGAATTCATCCGCTGGTGATGTACTATCGCCAGATGATATGTATGATATCGAATGCCGGTCGTTGTTTCCTTCTTTCCATACGATGTGCATTCCTCCGTCCTGGTGCACGTATAGATAGCAGTCGGGATAGCTATACCGGCAATGGTATATATCAACGGGTTTCGACCAGGCAAGGGAATCGGGGTTAAAAAAGGAATATCTGAGTAAGTATTCACCGGATTTTTTTTGGCTGAACAGCAGATGAAGCCTGGCATTGCAGTCGATGAAAGCATCATGGAGCCTGGTTGATAATTCTGGGACAAACATCCATACCCTTCCGCCGCTCCATAGATTTTTCTCCCCTACATAATGCATTATGGTTTCGGAAGGCCGCCATGATTGGCTTTTGATCAGGTATATGATGTGGATATGTTTATGGGATGCAGCTATAGCAAAATATGGAATCTGATGAATCCGGTAACGGTTATGTTCTACTATTTGGTGTTGCCACTTAAGGCCGTCCCAACGGCAATATATCAGCTGATGCAGTTGCGTCAGCGCTAACAGATGAATTATGCCCTCCTGATCGATTGTGGCTTCGAAAGCCTTTATATGCTGCAGATTTACCGCTGAAGAAAGGTTTAAAGTCTGATCTTCAACCGGTGAGTACATTATGCTTTGCTCATCTGAAAGATAAAAATGCCAGATTGTACCCGAAGGGGTTTTCAGCAGAAAGGATTTGGCGCCATTAACCATTAATTTCACCCCTTTCAAAGTCGTCATTTATTAAATAATATGTCCGCCGCCATTGTTTTATCACCCATGCTTTTTCGGATATTGTTCAGCATATTATCACACATAGAACCTCTTTTTCATATTATGCATTGAGAGGAAATACTCTATATTTCCTTAAATGCAGATAATAAAGGAGGGTTAGGAATGTCATTCTATTCATATAAAAATCAGGGAAATGAACTCAGTCCTGCTCGAATTGGATTCGATGGATGCAGAAAGATTATAGAAAAGGTGTGCATACAGGTAAACAAGGTATATGATGCGTGCCTGCAGCAGGAAACTCTTAATGATGTCAGGATTGTAGTAAAGGATGTCAAGGGGCATTGGTCGGATTTTATTCCGCCATTCAATTTGTTAAGCTGCAGAAGTACCAGTGTCAAAGGTAAACTGGTAGGAACTCAGATTACCAGATTGCCCGATCGCCCCAATTTTGCAAGGGTCCAAACAAAGGTGGAGATACCCGTTGAGGTGGTATTTGAGGATGCCAACTGCAAAAGAGGAAGCGGCAACAGCGTTATAGTAGTACCTAAGGATGTTATATTGTTTGTACCCGATGAGTCGGTCATCCCCTTTCAGCTGGAAAGCACCGTTAATGCCATATGCGTATCCGGAAAGGCTGTGCCCGGCGATACGTTAAGATTCGACGTGGATGTATGCGTTACCATAATACTAAAGATTGTGGCAAAGGTTGAACTGCTGGTGCCTTCATTCGGCTTCTGTCAAATACCGCCCTGTGAAGAGTTTGCGGAAAATGTATGCGAAGAATTTTTCAGACTGCCGCTGTTTCCTCCGCAACTTGAAGATACATCCTGTTCACCTCGATCCCCAAATCCGCGTTTGCAGTCCGCCGACATTGAGCAGGAAGAATAGAGAAGTACCAAAAAAAATGGAAAGGGTCATCCTTTCCATTTTTTTGGGGGTCATATCATATGAAATAAATCAAAAAATAAACAGGGCGGCTCTTCGGGCAATTGGTGCAAAATTTGATACGATGTCATTTCTTCGCAAAGTATTCTGCCGTTTGCAAACGGCAAATTTTGCTCCCTGCATCTGCTAGAAATAACTATCATAAAAATGCAGCACAATAATGCACCAATTTCCATTAAACGATTCTTCCTGATTATAATACATAATTTGTGTCGGGAAAATAGGACTTTTGTTATATTTGTCTATGTTTTATGTGGAAGGTGTCGTTGTCTCGACAGACTTCATCTATTGCATTCTTTAACCGGAAGCATCCAAAATTTTAGTTATAGATGATAATTACTTACATAATTACCTAATTTTTTACACTTTAGTAATTATGCTTGTACAAAACAGGCAAATGTATTACAATATAGGTAAACTTAAATTAGGGATTTAGCACTATATTAAACAGGACAAAAGACCTAGAACACGACAGGGGTGTCCATAAAGGCCGGATGAATTGTACGACATACCTGTATCTGCATCGTTTATTAACTATGGAGGAAGGGAGATGGGGTAGCTAACCACTTCGTGCATTCAATACTGATTCTCAGATTTGTGTTAGCAAGCCTGTTGAGAAGGTATGATGATGGTATCGAATGTGATGGAGACAAACCTTATCACTGTCAATATAGATGACCGTATTGGGAAAGCGCAGAAACTTATGAAGGATAACAGAATAGGTTGTCTGCCGGTGCTGAATGCCGATAAACGGCTGGTTGGGATTATAACCACCTGGGATGCCATGATGTCCCATCCTGGTAAAATTGTGGCTGATGTTATGACAACTCCCGTTATATCTGTCAATCCTTATACATCTATATGGGAAGCAAAGGAGTTAATGGAGAAAAACAATATAGAAAGACTGCTGGTGCTTGAGAATGATCAGTTAATTGGACTGGTCACCAAGACCAGGCTGTTTTCTGAAGTGACAAAACATTATGACATACTGACTCAGCTATACAGAATAGACTATCTGATTTACCAGGGAGCCAGACTATTGGAAAAGGGCGTTGAAATCTCGGTTATATTTATGGATCTTGATGAATTCGGGAACATTGACAAGAAGTACGGCCATATGTTCGGTGATTATATACTGAAAGAATTGGGGTCTTTGCTAAAGAAATCGGTGCCCGGAGATTGTTTTCTGTGCCGCTATGGCGGGGATGAATTTGTTGTGCTGACCCCTTACGGTAAGGCACAATGTATGGAATTGGCCAAAAAATTGCTGGCGATAATATCAGAGCAGTTATACGG